>CALGLS010000411.1 GCA_937959375.1 uncultured Saprospiraceae bacterium | reverse complement strand
ACATGAAACACCAATTACACCAGTTCGCACTCCTAGTAAATGATTACGATGAAGCCATCCAATTTTATACTGAAATTTTAGGATTCAACTTATTGGAAGATACAAAAATGAGTGAGACCAAACGTTGGGTTCGAATTGCTCCAAATGGTTCAACTGAAACGGGAATCCTTTTGGCAAAAGCCAAAAACAATGAACAACAAAAATATGTAGGTAATCAAACGGGAGGGAGAGTTTTCTTGTTCTTACATACTGATGACTGTATGCGCGATTACCACAATTGGAAAGCCAAAGGTGTTCACTTTACGGAAACACCAAGAGATGAGGAATACGGAATCGTTGTCGTATTTGAAGATTTGTATGGCAATAAATGGGATTTGATTCAACGAAAGTAAACTGCCCTAATTTTGAATAAAGGAATGATAAAAATTCGTCTATTTTCTTATTCGTCAATAAACGATTTAAAACAGTTTCCCTCCATCTAAGACTACCATAAATAGAGTAGCTTCTCCTGCCTTATTCCCAAAACACATCTCTTCTATGTCGCTTTTGAAACAGTTAAGCAATATACCCTAATTTTCTCCCTAGGATTCCTTAATTTACGGAGTAAGTTTTTATTCGATCAACTAAACCACACTTATGTTTAACCAAAACTTTACCTCATTAATCATTGCGATACTGTTTATGACGCCAAACCTGCTGTTTGCGCAAGCACAAAGCCCAGTTGATTTGGCTTTACGACATATCGAAAAAAACAAAAAAGAATTAAACCTTTCTTCAGATGACATTAAAGATTTTCGTGTGAGCGATCTTTATATTTCTCGTCATAATGGTGTGACGCACGTCTACCTCAATCAAGTGTCAAACGGTGTAGCCGTTAGAAATGCTCTCATCAATGTTAATATTTTACCAAATGGAAAAGTAATAAACATCGGAAATCGATTTGTGTCTGACTTAGCTAATAGAGTGAATAATAATGTTCCTGCTATTAGTCCAGCAGATGCAGTACAAGAAGTCATTAATGAATTCGACTTCACCACCAATGCTCCTATTCGATTGAACAAAGAAGTGAACAATCAGCACTTCATCTTTGATCATGACAATATCGCTTTGGAGCCAATTTCTGTCAAGCTCGTTTACGAAATAATGGAAGACAAAACCGTTCGTCTGGCATGGATGGTTGAACTCTATCAACAAGATGCAAAGCACTGGTGGAATGCACGAATTGATGCTCAAACAGGAGAAATGCTGACTTTCCACGATCAAATTATTCACTGTAACTTTGATGCTCCTGATGGTTCTTGTTCTGACGCAAGTCACTCACACCATCACGCAACAAAGCAAAAGACCAATACAGCAATTCCACAAATCGGTCGTTTTAATCAAGTTGCTTCAGTCAATTCTTACAATGTATTCCCGATTCCAGTTCAAAGCCCAAGTCATGGCGTTCGTGAATTAATTGTTTCTCCAGCTAATACAACAGCCTCTCCTTTCGGATGGCACGATACAGATGGTGTAGGCGGTGCAGAATATACGATTACTCGTGGAAACAATGTGCACGCTTATCAAGATATTTTTGGTCAAAATACTTCTCAAGGTGACGAACCTGATGGCGGTGATTTACTAGACTTTGACTACCCACTAGACTTAGGCCCTGGACTTCCATACACTCAAATTGACCCAGCAATAACTAATTTATTTTACTGGAACAATGTCATTCATGATGTTTGGTACCAATATGGTTTTGATGAAGCTTCAGGAAATTTCCAAAGTAATAATTATGGAAATGGAGGTATTGCGGGTGATTACGTATTTGCAGAGGGACTTGATGGTGGCGGAACTAATAATGCAAACTTTGGAACAGGTGCAGATGGTTCTAGTGCAAGAATGCAAATGTTTATATGGACAAATCAAAACCTTCCTCCTGCTGTAGGTGATCCTGCTGTTCTCGTTGTAACGGCACCGATGGATCAAGCTGGAGATTACGAAATGACTCCAGGTGGTTTTGGCGGAGCATTTCCTACACCTCCTGCAGCTCCTATTTCAGGATCAGTTGTATTGGTAGATGATGGTACGGGTACTACTTCAGATGCATGTGAAGGAATTATTAATGGTGCCGATATAGATGGAAACATTGCGATGATAGATCGTGGTGATTGTGAATTTGGATTCAAGTGTTTAGCAGCTCAAAATGAAGGTGCTATTGCAGTTATTATTTGTAATAATGTGGCTGGTGCAACGATTCCTATGGCGCCTGGTGCTGTTGGTGATCAAGTTACCATCCCAGTTACTATGGCTACTATGGCAGATTGTACCAACTTTAAGATGGCGCTTCCTGGTGGTTTGGATGTAGAACTCGTTGGACCAGTCATTGGTATTCCTAATCCGGGTCCTAATGGACTTGATGGTGATTTTGACAATGGAATTATTGTACACGAATATGGACATGGTATTTCCATTCGATTGACGGGAGGACCTGGCACTGGTGGCTGTCTTAGTAATCAAGAACAAGCTGGTGAAGGTTGGAGTGATTGGTTTGGATTGGTTATGTCTACTGATGCAAGTAACAATGCAGATGAAAATCGTGGAATGGGTACTTATGCTATTGGCCAAGCTACTACTGGAGATGGTATTCGTGAGTTTCCATATAGTCGTGATATGAATGTAGATCCTCATACCTATGGTGACGTACCTAATGTTGCTGTTCCACATGGTGTAGGCTCTGTTTGGTGTGCGATGATTTGGGATTTATATTGGAACCTAATTGATGTATATGGCTTTGATGATGATATGTACAATGGAACTGGCGGTAATAATATTGCGATGCAATTAGTAATTGATGGTTTGAAATTTCAAGCTTGTAATCCATCTTTCATAGATTCTAGAGATGCAATTGTTGCTGCTGATGAGGCGAATAACAATGGCGAGAATGTTTGTTTAATTTGGGAAACGTTTGCGCGTCGTGGTTTAGGTTTCAGTGCAAGTGCTGGTGGAAATGAGGCCTTTGATATGCCTCCATTTTGTACACCTATTGTAATGACTAAGACTGCTGCAGGTGATGTGATTGCTGGTGAGACCTTGACTTATACTTTAGAAATTACCAATAACCAATCAACTATACTGGGTCAAAACGCTGAAGTTACGGATGAATTCCCAACAGGAACTTCTTACGTGAATGGCTCTCTTAGTTGTGCAAACGGATCAGTAAATGGCAATGTACTTACGATCGATGTAAGTGACTTAGCGCCAAATAGTACCTTAACTTGTACGTATCAATTGCAGGTTGCACTTAGTCCTTCTTCTATCGTTCAGTTTGCTGATGGTGTAGAAAACGGTGTTGACAATTGGACAATTAGTAGTGGTGTCGGTACGGAAACTTGGGAAACAAGTACCAACAGTTACGAAGGTGATCTTGCTTGGTTTGTTCCTAACAGTGGATCAGAGAGTGATCAATACTTAGCCTTGTCAGATGAGATTACGCTAAATGGATCTGATCCTGCGCTTTCATTCTGGCACTGGTATAACACTGAAGCTGGCTGGGACGGCGGTGTTGTAGAGGTATCGACCGACAATGGTGCTTCTTGGAATGACCTGGGTAACGACATGGTTAAGAATGGTTACAACGGAACACTTGAAGTAAATCCTGCGAGTCCGATTAGTGGTCAAGATGCCTTTAACGGAAATAGTAATGGTTACATTCAAACGATTGTTGACTTGAGTGATTACAGTGGCGATCCAATTATTGTTCGCTTCCGATTGGGTTGTGATGGTTATGTTGATGCAGAAGGTTGGTATATTGATAAGATTGAGTTCTTTGATAACTTATACTTCATAACGAACACAGCTTGTGTTGCTGCTTCTGGCAATGATGATTCTTGTGATGAGGCTTCGACAGTTGTATTTGGAAATGGAACTTCTTCTACTAGCGAAATTGATAAAGACTTGAGTGTTTCGATTTCACCTAATCCGAATGATGGTATCTTCGTATTGAATTTGAATAGTAGTATCAATGGTGCTTCAACTATTCAAGTGATGAGTGTGGATGGTAAGTTGTTGGATACACGAAGTTTTGATCGTTCGAATGGTGCCTTTGAATTTGACTTGTCGGCTTATCAAGCTGGTGTTTATTTGTTACAAATTCAAACGCCTACTGGCCGATTGGTTGAGAAGGTGATTGTGAATTAATTAAAAAGACGGAAAACCGAAGCTGTCTAGGTGCGCTGCCAGATAGAGACGAGAGATGAAAGTTTTCTTCGACTGTGGATAAGCAGTCTTCGGTTTTAACCTTTACGATAATTATTGATTTTTGAAATCCCGAATTTGCTAGTTTTTGCTGGTGGGTTTGGGATTTTTTTTTGTAAACCGATTTTTTTTGAACCACAAAAGGAGCAAAAGAAAACAAAAGAAGTTTCGTGTTTTTTACGCTTGAGTGAATAGGGGTCAACGTTTCCTAAACTTTGGAAGTTTAGGAAACGTCAGTTGAACAATGGGTCAATTATTGCGCAATTACACGATAGCTTTGGGTCTTCCCTACCACTTCAATTTGCAAGATATAGACACCATTTGCCAAGTCGCTAGTCCATTGAAACTGGTGCTTACCTGCAATAGTAAATTTGTTTTGCAACTCAGCTATTTTCACACCTAAAACATTTAGCAATTCTATTTTTACGAAAGTAGATTCCTCTAAAACATAATCCATGGTAAAG
>CALGLS010000410.1 GCA_937959375.1 uncultured Saprospiraceae bacterium | reverse complement strand
TTTCCTTCTTTTGCAAAAGCTGCAATTTGTTGTGCTGTAGATAAAGCACTTTTAGGATCCATATCGATACGAGCGGCATCATCAGCACCTATTGCTAGGCCTTTTCGAATGACAACATCATTTGATGCAGGACCAACGTTGACGAGAGTCACTGTACCTCCTGCCTGTTCTTTTAATTCGATAGCACGAACGAGTGCATACCATTCATCGTATGGATTCATGATATACGAAATGCCAGCTTCGTCAAAAACGGTGTTATTATCCGTAAAGGAAATCTTAGAAGTGGTGTCTGGAGCCTTGCTTACACAAACAAGTAATTTCATTAGAGATTAATTTTTTAATTTTGGCTCCCCGTTACGTACGGAGGGCTTTTCAAAAAGTGGTGCAAATATAGCCTTTTTAGAGCAAAAAACGAACCGAAATCGAAAATAGGTTTAAAGCCTGAAAATTCATTCTAAACAACTGATATTCAAACTAATACAAGCAGTATTGTTTATCTATTTAAATAACAAATTATCATAAATGGCAGACTCACCGAGACTCAAACAATTATTCGCTTTTTTGGATAACAATCCGAATGATACTTTTGTTCTTTTTGCAATAGCAAAAGAATATGAGAAACTAGATGATGATGAAAAAGCGCTAGAATATTATTTAAAGCTCTTAGAAATTGATGTCAATTATGTAGGAGCATATTATCACCTTGGTAAATGGTATGAAAATCAGGATTTAGTGAAAAAAGCATTTTTCACCTACAAGGCAGGGATGGCTATTGCCAAAAAGGCAGGAGACACCCATGCTTTAAGCGAATTGGCTGGTGCAAAACTTGCGCTTGGCGATGATGATGACTTTGAGGAGTAATCCTTCGACTTCGCTCAGGATGACAAGGAGAAAGGATCTTTTGACTTTGCTCAGCATGACAATACAGTAAAAAGCTGTAGAAATAACTAAAAAAACACACAACACATGATTTGGAAACAACCCGTTACACTCGAAATACTCAATTCTTTTTCTAAAAGTACCTTGGTCGAACACCTTGGAATCGAGTTCGTTGACTTTGGTGAAAATTATCTTTCTGCCCGTATGCCAGTTGACGACAGAACTGTACAGCCCTTTCGCCTCTTGCATGGAGGTGCTAGTGCAGCGCTTGCAGAAACACTTGGTAGCGTGGGAGGAATGCTAACATTAGAAGACATTACTACACATTCGGTTGTCGGTATTGAGCTGAATGTCAATCACTTAAAAGGAATTAGGAGTGGTTTCGTAACAGGGACCGCTCGACCAATCCGAGCAGGAAGAACCATACAAGTTTGGAACATTGAAGTTAAGGATGATTCAGAAAATTTGATTTGTGTCTCACGTTTGACGTTGGCAGTCATCAAACAGAAGTAAACATAGTTGTAAAATTTGTATTTTTGTCAAACCCAAAAAATATTACTGGACACTATATTTTCCAGATGATATAGTAATCGAATTTTAGCTCTACTGTTTGTCTTTTATAATACAACAGATGATCTCAAATTTCTAAATTTAAAGCTACGCTCTAAGACTGCTCGACTATAAAGTTTTTAAAAACTATCTGACAACTAAAGAGGAAGAACATGGATAGCCAAACGCTTCATGCTTTTGCTCGTAGTTACTAGCTTAGTTTTCAACAACTTCTATTACTAATTATTAAAAAGAAAAAATGAAAAAATTATTCTTACTCTGCTGTGTCTGTATGTTATGGGCTGGCCAAACGATTGCTCAATTAAATGTGACTTTCGTTTCTCAACTCAACTACACAGAAAGCCTTAATGATATTTGGGGATATGTGGCGCCTGATGGAACTGAGTATGCGCTTGTAGGTGCTGCCGGCGGTACTTCCATTGTAAGCCTTGCTGACCCTGCTAACCCAGTAGAAGTTGGATACGTACCAGGAGCTAACTCCATTTGGAGAGATATCAAAACTTGGGATACTTATGCTTACGTTACGACTGATCAAGGATCAGATGGTTTGACCGTAATTGATCTAACCAATCTACCAACGTCAATCAGCAGTTACAATATCACCAATCTACCTGGGCTTGGTACGCTCAATACTTGTCACAATATTTATATTGACGAATTTGGTTTTGCTTACCTCGCAGGATGTAATCTTAATAATGGTGGAATGATCATTTATGATTGTGCAACAGATCCAGCCAATCCAGCATTGGTAGGGCCAGCGCCAAATACTTACTCCCACGATGTTTATGTTCGTAACAACTTGATGTACTCTTCAGAAATCAATGATGGTGTATTCAGTATTTATGACGTTTCTGATAAAAGCAATATTCAACTTTTAGGAAATCAAGAAACAGCTTTTAGTTTTACGCACAATGCTTGGCTATCAGATGATGGTAACTTCTTATTTACAACAGACGAGTTAGGTAACGCACCTATTGGTTCTTATGATGTATCTGATCCAACTGACATTCTTGAAATGGATCAATTCGTACCTCTTATTACAGAAAACGACGGTGTAATTCCGCATAACGTACATGTTTGGAATGACTGGATTATCATTTCTTATTATTCCGATGGTTGTATAATAGTGGATGGTGCGAATCCAGGTAACTTAATTGAAGTAGGAAATTTTGATACTTATATTCCAGCTAATACTGGCTTTAATGGAGCTTGGGGAGCCTACCCTTTCCTTCCTTCTGGATTGGTTATAATTTCTGATATTGGCAACGGACTTTATGTACTTGAGCCTAATTATGTAAGAGCTTGTTGGTTGGAAGGTACAGTCACGGATAGTATTACAATGGCTCCAATTAACAACGCAAGTGTTGAAATAATTGCAGATCAATTAAACGGTGATAATACAGATGCTACAGGTGCTTATGAAACTGGTTTGGCAACAGCCGGTACATACGACGTGCTATACTCTGCACCAGGTTATCAATCAAAAACGTACTCTGCAGTAATGAATAATGATGTACTGACGATCATCGATGCTGAGCTAGTTGCAAATGCATCGTACGCTATTTCTGGTCAGATTACGGATGCTTCAAACGGTAATCCAATTGCCAACGCAGCAATCAATGTATTCAACAATGATTTCAACTTCCAAGGCCTAACAGATGTAAATGGTAACTTTATCTTCTCTGCTGTTTTTGAAGGAGACTATGAATTGGCTATTGGGAAATGGGGATATCACACGCAACTATCTAATGTTAATGTAAATGGTGGACCTGCAAGTTTTTCAGCTGCTCTTGATCCAGGATATCGTGATGAATTTGCTGCTGACTTAGGATGGCAAGTAACGGGTAATGCTCAAACTGGCGCATGGGAAAGAGGTGAACCTAACGGAACTACTTTCCAAGGTCAACCTTCAAATACTGACGATGATATTTCTACAGACATAGGTAACCAATGCTATGTTACTGGTAATGACGGCGGTGGCGCTGGAGACGATGATGTTGATAATGGAACAACGACCCTTACTAGTCCTTCAATGGATTTGAGTAGCTACAACAGTCCAACGATTAGTTTTTATGCTTGGTTTTTCAACGATGGTGGACAAGGTAATCCTAATGACGAATTAGTGGTTCGAATAGATAATGGGATGACAGAAGTTACCCTACTCACTATTGATAACAATACAAATGGTTGGGGAGGTCCTTATGAATTCTTACTAGCAGATTTTATTGATATCACTGACGATATGAACGTTATTTTTGAAACAAATGATGCACAAGGTTCGGGGCATATCCTTGAATGTGCGATTGACCTTTTTGAGGTAACAGACTTATTTCAGTATGCAGGATTTACGACTAATGTTTCTGGTGGTTGTGCACCACAGGTTGTTGAATATACTGACTTAGGCACAACTGCAACAAGTTGGGAATGGACTTTTGATGGTGGAACACCTTCTACTTCTACTGAACAAAACCCTACGGTAACTTACAATACTCCTGGCACATACTCGGTATCACTAATTGTTGATACACCTGATGGAATGGCTGCAATTACTGAAGATGATTACATTGTAATTTTAGGAGCGCCAAGTAGTTTGTTTACAACGAACCAAGTATCAGATGCACAAATAGATTTTAATAACTTATCCGTTAATGCAGATAGTTACTCATGGGACTTCGGTGATGGAAATATTTCTATAGAAGAAAACCCAACACATACTTATGCTGCTTCTGGTTCTTACACCATTACGCTAACCGCAACTAACGAATGTGGAAGTACCACAACACCAGTAACTGTTGATATCACGCTAACAAGTGTTGCTGATATAAATGCACAACTCCAACTGAGCGCATCTCCAAATCCATTTAGTGATCAAGTAAATATTTCTTATGATTTACAAGCGACTACTGGAGCAGCACAATTGGTTATTTATGATATCGTTGGTAAGCAAGTTTTCCAACAAGCGATAACTGACCGTGCTGGTTTCATTATCATTGAAGATGATTTTGTGAGAGGCATTTATCTGGCTCGAATTGAAGTTGATGGAGTAGCTACTAAGAGTTTGAAGTTGGTGAAAGCCAATTAAATTCTAGCAAGCTAAGACACTATTTTAGCCTTGGGCCTATCAAATTAATTTGAGCAGCCAAGAAGCCCTGAGTTTTGAGCCATCAAAATTCAGGGCTTCTCTTTTATATTCAAATAAGAACTTGGTAAGTTTTTTGATCATAAAGCTTAAAGAAAAGCGCTATTCTTTAGCATAATAGAGAAAACCTTTTTAAATTGCTGATAGGATCGAAAATGTTACACAATTGTCAGCTAAATTAGACATTAATCCTCCCCAAACTATACAGGTAACCTTCTGTCAATAAACCAATTACTCTAAATGTACAATTTTCAAAAAACGTACAGCCTCCCTTTATTAATTCTGATTTCAGGTCTATTCCTGATCTATCTTGTAGACCGTAAAATAGAGCAAACTGAATTACAGAAAAGAGAGGCCAGAATACAAAAAGAGAGTAATGCTGCTGTCGCTCAATTCCAAAAGGGAATAAACAAGCTAGCGATTTTAACTTCAGGAATTCGTAGTTACATTGAATCAGGTACTGACTTACCAGCCAAAGAGGATTTACAATCTTATTTAAAAACTCAATTTGAATACCTATCATCCAACGACTCTTTGATCGTTTCTTTTATAGATACAAATCATATTTTCCGATATTCGGTGACTCCCAATTCTGTGAGTCCAAATAATCTTGCTGGTAGCTCTGTTAAAAAAATTCGAGATACCGCTGCAATTGCTCGATTAGACAAGTTATTGACTTATCAAGAATTTCGTTTATTCCCTCCAATCAACATGGTAGAAGGTTATGTTGGAATTCCTCTAAATTTCAGAGTACTGAAAGAAGGTAAAGCCATAGGATACATTGCTTCGCTGATTAACTTCGAATCAATAATTAACGACCTATATTTAAACAATGAAAATTCTAAGGATTTTGTCTATCGTTTTTCAACAGAAACTACAGGAAATAATTTTGATCGAGTAGCTTATTATGATGGATCAAAGGTTCACAACAATCGAACAGATGAATTCTCATTTAAAAATTTTGACATTCCAAACGAAAACTTTATTTATCAGGTATGCTCAAATTTTGGATATGGATATAATATTGGAGTCGCATTCAAAACACCTTATAAAAGAAGTTGGCTTTTAATCGGATCAATCATCGCTTGGTTTACCCTATTGCTTTTAGGGGTTATTCTATTTATTAACCGATTGAAGGGAAAAATAAAAAGCAAGACCATGCTTTTGGATCAAACAGAAAGTGAACTAGATAAGAAAACTGAAGTTTTAGATAGCTTCAAATACATCTCTTCTCATGACTTGAAAGAACCGCTTAGAAGTTTGGTTTCTTTTAGTATGATTTTAAAAAGAAGGTACGCAAAAGATTTAGATCAGAATGCCAATGAATACTTGGATTACATTACGAGTAGCGCCAACCAGATGAACAATGTCTTAGATGATTTGGTGAAATTCATAAACCTCTCGGAAACATCAGAAGAAACAAAAACAGAAATCAATCTTAATGAGACAATAGAAGATATCCATGCTAATTTAACTTCTGTCATTAAAAGTCGAAACGTAAGTATTAATAAAGATTCCCTCCCTACTATTTATGGTAATCCAAAATGGATTTCATTATTATTCAGAAATTTAATTTCCAACGCCATTAAGTTCAACGACAAGTCTGACCCTACTATTTTCATAGGTTCAAGAGTCGAAAAAGATGGTCTTGTCTTTTTTGTAAAAGACAACGGTATGGGTATTCCAAAAGAATTTCATGGCAAGGTACTTCAGATTTTTCAACGCTTATCTAAAAAAGAGAAAGGTACTGGTATTGGATTAGCAATCTGTAAAAAAATCATTGAAAAATACAACGGGAAAATTTGGATTGACTCTGACGAATCTAGAAGTACTACCTTCTATTTTACATTGCCGAATTGTTTGAACGCAAACTTAACCGATAAGTCCAACAAAGTAAAAACGAACAAAATGAGTTTTTATAAAGATTAAGTTTTTGGTCTTGTCTTTTTCCTACTACCTTTACTCATATGGGTAAACCAAAACTTTCTGCCATTCTTCTTGCTGCAGGTTCCTCTCTTCGAATGGGAACGGTCAATAAATTACTGCTACCTTTTCAAGAACAACTCATCATTCAACATTTAATTCAGGAATTGGCTGCGGCCAAAATTGATGAACTAATTGTCGTTCTAGGGCATGAAGACAAAATTGTAAAATCTAACATTCCAGCAAACATTCACACGGTTTTTAACGAACAACATCGAAGCGGAATGACTTCCTCTATTCAAACCGGTATAAAAGCAACCAACAACGAACACAAGGGATACATGATTTGTCTGGCCGATCAAGTTTTAATGCAAACTACTGACTATAACCAAATCATCAACGAGTGGCAAACAAAATATGCTCAAGATCAGAAATGCATTGCGCTTCCCTTTCACAACCAACAAAGAGGAAATCCTGTTATCTTTTCTAGTTGTTACAAAAATGAAATCCTCGCCCAAGCTCCCGGTAATGGCTGTAAAGCAATCGTTCAAAAACATAAGGCACATCTACATAAGGTAGTAATGAAAAACAATCATGTACTGATTGACGTTGATACTCCAACAGATTACAACAATACGATCTCAAAAAAGAAATAAGATCATGCAATTAGAAGGTCAGGAAATATTTGAATCTAGTACTTCCAAAATATGGAAAATACTAACGGATCCAGAAGTACTCGCTCAAATCATGCCCGGCGGAGCTGACTTAGAAGAGATTGACAAGGACGCTTATAATATAATTTCAACCCTAAAGGTCGGTTTTATAAAACTCAATTTCGAAGGCGAATTACATATCATCAATAAAGATAAACCCAAGCATTTTACCTTAGACATTCGTCAAAAAAGTAAAATGGTCGAGGTAGATGTCATCATCAATGTCAAACTAAAAAAAATAACTAAGAAGTCAACCCAAGTTAGCTACGATGGTAATATCGAACTTACCGGAATGATGAGTAACGCAAGCGATAGAATGGTTCAACCTTTTGCTGATTTAATTGTGAAGGGCTTTATGCGGGCTATGAAAGAACGGGTTGGAGGTTAGAATTAGAGTTAAAGTTAAAGTTAAAATCAAAGTTAGAATGGCCCTCTGACGTAAAACTGCGCGCAGATTTCCCTTTAGGGTCTAAGGGCGCGCGACGGAAATCAAAATTAGAATCTCCAATCCAATTAAATAAAGTCCCACAGTCGAGTGAAAACTGACATTGTAACTTCAACTTTCACTTAACTGACATTGAAACTGAAACTGAACTAACCTAACCCTCGATACAAAAACACCCGATAAACCTCACCCACCTCAAAAACATCCTTCCCTCTCGGTATTTCTATAAACGCATCCGCATCAACCAAATTAGCAAAGTCACCAGAGCCATTGCCTTCTATCGGATACGCCAATAATTTACCATCAACATCAGAGCTTAATTTCACCTGAGCAAAATAAGTGAGATCTGGTTTGAAATGAATTGGAGCTGCAAGTACAGCATTCATGACTGTTTCTTTTTTCAAACCAATACTATCTTTCAACCAAGGAATTAAATAGCGATGAGTACACAAAAAAGAAGACACTGGATTACCCGGAAGTGCAAAAACTAAGGTACCGTTTGGATGCTTTCCAAACCAAAAGGGTTTACCCGGTCGTTGCTTCAACTTATGAAAATGTTTTGCAACACTAAGATCATTCAAGGCTTCTGGCAAAAAGTCAAATTTACCTTTTGATACTCCGCCACTCATGACAATTACATCGTAGTTCTGAAGATACAAAGCCAAGGATACTTTTATATTTTCTAGGTCATCATTAAGATGCGCAGTATCTGCATCTATTTTATATTCTTGAAAAGTGGTTTGCAATAAGAAAACATTGGAACGACGAATCTGATGTGCTTTAGGGGTTTCGTGCACTTTCACTAATTCGTCACCAGTAGAAATTATCAAAACTCGTGGTAGCTTAGCCACCTTGATTACTGACTTTCCTACTGTTGCAGCAACACCAATCTCAGCTGGCGAAATCATTACTCCTTTCGAAATAACTTCAGAACCAGCTTTTCGATCTTCTCCTTTACCATGCACGTTTTGTCGCTTTCTAACTTTGTCAACCAAAACCGTCGCTAAATTTCCTTCAATCTTGACATCCTCATAGCGTACGACTACATCTGTTTCTAAAGGCATGATTGACCCGGTCATTACTTCGAGACAATTATCAGGATTTGATAAGGTAAACTGTGCTGCGCCAGCTGCTGCCACCCCTTCAATTTCGAAAGTCTTTCGACCATTTTCAAAGGCATCAAATTGAAATGCAATGCCATCCATGGTCACCCGATCATAAGGAGGAAAGTCTCGATCAGCAACGATCGTCTCTTGCAATACTCGGCCAATCGAATGTTTCAATTCAATCTCTTCCGTTCCGTAATTTGTAGTTTGATCTTTAATTAATTGAAGTGCTTCTTCTACTGTTATCATCCTCCTATGGTTGCCATTGATTCTGAAATATCATTATTGAGCGGACGTCGACCTTCTGCTTCAAAACCATCTTTAGCACGATTCCCCAAAGCTTCTAAAAGTGCTGTACAAATATCTTGATCCGTAGCTCCAGCTCGCATCATTTTTTTGATATTAAAAACACCATTGTCGTAAAGACAAGTCTTCATAGTACCAGTCGGTGTGAGTCGAATTCGATTACAGCTTCCGCAAAACAAACGACTGTAAGAAGCAATAATTCCAAGTGATCCGGCATAGCCTGGCACCTGATAATTTTGGGATGTAGAATGTGGTGGATCTTGTAATTTCACTAAATTGGAATAGTGACTTTTTATATGGTTTAGTATATCTGCCTGATTCCAAAACTTAACATCTTCTTTTTTTCCTGTTCCGTTAAATGGCATTTCTTCTAAGAATCGAACCGAGATATTCTTCTCTTTTGTTAACTCAATTATTGGAATGATATCATCAATGTTTTGCCCGTGCATTACCACCGTATTGAGTTTTGTTTCTATGCCGTTTTCAAGTAATTGATGAAAGGTTTCCATTACTTGTTCGTAACTATCTCGTCGAGTAATTTGCTTAAATCGATCGGCATCCAAACTATCAATACTCAAGTTCACAGAAGTAATCCCTAAAGCTTTTAGGTCTGGAACCAGCTTAGCCGTCAGTGTACCATTAGTTGTCAAATGCAAGGCATCCAAACCTTCTATCTCAGATAGTTTCCACAAAAAATCCATCAGCCCTTTTCGAACAAAAGGCTCTCCACCAGTCAGTCTTACCTTGTTAATTCCCATTTTAGCGAAGACTCGAACAACCCGTTCCATCTCCTCATAAGAGAGCAATTCTTGTCGTTTCACAAAATCAATCCCCTTTTCAGGCATACAATAGAAACAGCGCAGATTGCAGCGATCGGTGACCGCTAACCTGAGATAATTGATTTTTCTACCGTGATTGTCGTACAACATATCTTTGTTATTCTATCTGAGGTATAAGTTTACGAAATTTTGAGAACTAAAGAATCAAAAATGGCAAGATAAATTTACTATATTGTTTTTTTAAACTCATTTAATTGTTTAACGTTATCAAATAAAATGACAATTAAGCTTGTTGCCTACGGCATTGCAAAAGACATCATTGGGAAGCATCAGGTTGAAATCCAAGTTGAGGCAGTCAACAATATAGGCGAGCTCAAAGAATGGCTTTGCCAGAAATATCCCGATTTTCAGAAATTACGAAGCCTTTCCCTTGCAGTTAATGAGGAATATCAAGAAGATGTTTTTGCCTTGACTGCCAAAGATGAGGTGGTGATTATTCCTCCGGTGAGTGGAGGCTAAGAAATGTAAAACCGCAGAATGAACAATTAAAAATGTAAAAGTAAACTCAGTCGCGGATAACTTTTACATTTTAGACTTTATTGTTTTACACTTTATAAATGCATCATGCTCGATATACAAATTCACGACAGCCCACTTGACACTCAAGCTTGTATTGACTTTACAAGTCATCCTAACGCGGGCGGTAATACTATTTTTGTAGGAACGGTTCGCGAATTTACAAAAGGTAAAAAAGTCATTCGCCTCGAGTTCGAATCCTACGAACCTATGGCCATCAAAGAGATGACTAAGATTGCAGAAATTGCTCAGAAAAAATGGTCAACGCTAGCTGTATCTATTCATCACAGAGTTGGCGTATTGGCGATTGGAGAAGTGGCTGTTGTTATCGCCGTTTCTACTCCTCATCGGAAAGCAGCTTTTGAAGCTTGCGAATTTATGATTGACACCTTGAAAGAAACAGTCCCAATTTGGAAAAAAGAAATTTTCGAAGATGGTGAAATTTGGGTAGCAGCACATCCCTAGTCCACAATAGACTTTTTTCTGAGCTATTTTGTATAGGGATCAAATAGAGAGCATAGCCATAGCTATGGGCGATTAAAAAGCTAAAGTACTGCTGAAAAAGATCATTTGAGGACATACAAATTAGTTTAGAATAAAGTCTAATAAAACAGAACTCGTTTAGCAAATCATGTTTGACCTAAAAAAAATAAAATTATTAAGCCTCTCTGGAAAATCAACTTGGCAACTTGAATCTGACAACTCAGAAACATTTGCTTCTGCTGGGTTCGATATTGAATCAACAACGGATGCTGCAATTAGTAAACTAGACCTACAACTAAACGAACAAGCACCTCCACTCCCCTACGGCTATCTTGAGCTGCATTTTGATTTTACATACAACAATCAGCAAAACGTTTTTTGCAATGGTTTCCAGACTTGGACTGAAAGTAAATGGTTTTCTCCTTTTGACAAAATCCCTAAACTTCGTTCCATTTTAAAACCAGTTTGGAGTCACTTCAAAATGAACAACTATGGCGATTACGATAGTTTGCATTATCAACAATCAGCCTTACATAGTTACCATTTCACTTGCGTGAAAATCGAAGATGAATATCACCTCATCGCTTCTCTAAATGAAGAAAACGGCTTTAGTATTTTTATACATCGTGGTGATAAAAACCAATTGGTATTGCGCAAAGAAGTTTGTCCTGACAACGAAGACGAGACTTATATTAATTTGGTTTACCTAAAAGGAAAAGACCTGAACCAACTCTACGATGAATATTTTTCTTTGCAAGGTATTGAAGCACTCGAAACAAATAACATTACAGGATGGACCAGTTGGTATAACTACTACACAAAAATTGATGAGTCCATCATTTTAGATAATTTACAAGCTTTTGCAACACGCAAAATTCCAATCAACACCTTTCAAATAGATGATGGTTGGCAAAAATCTGTTGGCGATTGGCTACCAAATGAAAAGTTTCCAAACGGGATGGGTGCCATTGCTACTGCCATAAAAAAAGAAGGTTATGCCTCAGGACTTTGGCTAGCTCCTTTTATTTGCGAAAAAGATTCTTCCATATTTAAAGAACGTCCAGAATGGATTCGGACCAATGCCGCTGGTAAAAAAGTAGTAGCAGGTTATTCACTTGATTGGAGTGGACAATTTTATGTATTGGAATGGCGCAACCCTATGGTCAAAATATATTTGGAAAAAGTATTCAACACCGTTCTCAGCGAATGGAACTTTGATATGCTTAAATTGGATTTCCTATATGCGCTGACCCTAGGTCTAGATGGTCGAACCAAAGGAGAAGAAATGCATGATGCAATGCGTTGGTTGCAAAATATAGTTGGCAATAAAAAAATACTTGCCTGCGGTGTTCCACTTGCTTCTGCATTTGGGAAAGTTGCTTACTGTAGAATCAGCAGTGACGTTGCATTAAAGTGGGAAGATGTAAGCCTTTCAACTGGTATCCGCTATCGCGAACGAGTCTCTACACTCAATGCGCTACGCAGCACCATCAATCGAGCGCTTCTCAACCACAAAGCCTTTGTCAATGACCCTGATGTTTTTATTCTTCGTGACAACAACCAGTCACTAAATCTTGAGCAACAAAAATCATTGTACTTTATCAATCAAGCACTCGGAAGTTTATTGTTTATTTCTGACAATATTGCAAAATACAATGATTCAAAAATGGAGTTGTATCTCAAACAATTTCCAGTACGAACAAAAAAAGTGATTGACATGCAGGCCACGAAAGACCATGGCTGGGTCGTTTTAAAAAATAGGAAATTTCATTATCTTCTAGCGTTCAATCTACATGACACGCCACATAGCATTTCACTTCCCGAAGGCACTTGGACCAATGCATCAGGTGCTCAAGAGCATGAGATCAACCTTGCGCCATTTGAAACGCAAATTTTATTAAAAACGAAAAAAGCGGTTCCTCAACTACTCTATTCTTCTGCACATATTTTCCCAGGCATGGCCATCAAAAAATTAAAAACTACCCCTGGTGAAATAAACTTCAAATGGCATAAAGATGTACGGGTGAAAGAAAGCGAGCTTATTTTTCAAGTGCCTGCTGAGCATGAAAGTTATGTGGTGAATGGGCAGGTAATTAATAGTGAAGATTGGAATGGGACGCGAGTGGTTCGGTATGTTGGAGATATGGAGTGAGTTTTGAAAAAGTCTAACGGTTAAGTGTATAGTAAATAAAGACGAGCCGGATCCCGAACTTCAGTCCGGATAAAAAACAATTAAAATACATACCGGACTAAAATCCAGAGTCCGAACACTAAACGTATTCAGCGATCACGATCGGTTTAACTAGCACAAAGCAAATAAAGATGAACCGGACCCCGAACTTCAGTCCGGATATTGAACAATTAAAATACATACCGGACTAAAATCCAGAGTCCGAACACCGAACGTATTCAGCGATCGCAATCGGTTTAACTAGTACAAAGCAAATAAAGATGAACCGGACCCCGAACTTCAGTCCGGATATTGAACAATTGAAATACAAACCGGACGAAAGTCCGAGGTCCGAACACCGAACGTATTCAGCGATCACGATCGGTTTAAATAGTGCAGAGCAAATAAAGACGAACCGGATCCCGGACTTCAGTCCGGATATTGAACAATTAAAATACATACCGGACTAAAATCCAGAGTCCGAACACTAAACGTATTCAGCGATCACGATCGGTTTAAATAGTGCAGAGCAAGTTTTTGGCACACAAAAGAAAACGAAACGATAAACATTCAAGATGAAACAAATTCCACTAAAAAAACAGCTGCTGTACGCGGTAGGTCAACTCGGTTGGTCCACTCTGATCAACATCATCAACCTACAACTCGTCTTTTTTTACATCCCACCAGAAGATGCAGGAATCCCATTTTTCATCACACAAGTTGTTTTTCTTGCAGTACTAAATGTACTAACCTTAATTGCAGCATCAGGTCGATTGCTCGATGCGGTTACCGATCCACTAATTGCAAATTGGAGTGATCGCTTTGACAGTCCGAAAGGTCGACGACTCCCCTTTATGAAATGGTCTGCCATTCCTTCAGTACTCTTTTGCATTTTGCTTTTCTTTCCAATTGTGTCAACAGTTAGTGTTTGGAACATCCTTTGGTTATTCGTCATGCAAGCTATCTTTTATGTGAGTCTTACCTTTTATGTAACGCCTTATTTTGCCTTACTTCCTGAATTTGGTCATGACTCAAAAACACGTTTAAATTTATCGACTTGGATTTCGATTACTTATGCGCTTGGTATTATTCTCGCTTCTCAGGTTCCAGCTATTGGGCAATTACTGGCAGATGCAATGGGTGCAAGCGGCACGGTCAGTACGATACAATATGGTGTTGTTGGTATTGGCATCCTTGCCGGAATATTTATGCTAGTTCCCGTTTGGACTTTGAATGAAAAAGAATACTCGAAGGGGACTAGTTCTTCTAATGATATGAAATCGGCGATTCGCCATACTTTTCAAAATAAACATTTCCGCTATTATGTAGCAGCTGATTTTAGTTACTTCATGGGCATTACAATTGTGCTTACTGGTTTGCTCTATTACATTACTGTCTTGTTACAATTGGACAAAAGTATGATGGGAGTTTTGCTTCCGCTAATGGTTGTACTTTCCTTTCTTTTTTATCCCGTAGTAAATATTCTTGCGAAAAAATTTGGTAAAAAACGTTTTGTCTCTGGCTCCTTTTTATTCATGGCTGCCGTTTTTTTGATGACTTGGTTTCTAGGTCGTTTACCTTTCGGAAATGAAGTACAGGCTTATGCCTTAATTGTATGTTTTGCCATTCCGGTTGCTTTCCTAGGTATACTTCCTAATGC
>CALGLS010000409.1 GCA_937959375.1 uncultured Saprospiraceae bacterium | reverse complement strand
GCCTTTTATCCGATAACAAGTACTCCAGATATTTGGTGTTCTAATTTCTGTCAGGTAGATAATGTTTGCTCCAACTTTTCTCGCTTCTTTTTTTGCTAATTGTATGATGGCTTTGCGTTTGCAATTGGTCGTAAAACCTGCATCATCTATATCGATATCACCAACTAATTTTGATTGGTCAGGAATCGAATCGGCGTTGTGTATGATGAAAACTTTAGTATTTTCCTCCATAGGAAATACCTCTAATTTATTATCTAAATTTGTTCGTACCAAAGGGGCACAGGATTGAATCATTAGGGTTAAGAAGACTAGATATAAAATTAGTTTTTGTTTCATTTTGCTTATATCGTTAGTGGATTTTTTGATTGAAGCGAATGTGTGTTAATTGTTTTTTACTTAGAACTGTTTAAACACAACATATGCTGCCAGACATCCAGCTAAATTACAGCGATTGTACCTACTGATTTCGGATCAGAGAGTGAAACTAATGGCTCCTTTAGTTTGTAATTTTTGTAATAGAGGCTTTAGAAAGCTGAGAACTTTTCTATTTTAAATTGGCATAAAAGACACCTTCTTTGTTCATGAAAGTCCCATCCTTTTGATTCAAGTCTAATCTACCTCCTTCAAAAGTTGTAGCTGTCAAACTTAGTTCCTGGTAAATACAAGCCGTAGCAGCAAAGTCCCAGATACTTCCACCACCGTTTTCTTTTTTCGGAAACTTTAGCATACATGCAGGACCATTTTCTAACACAATAATGGCATTTAGGACCGAACCTGCTCCATTCATTTCTTTCAACCCATTCAAACCCAATTGCTTTACATGTTGGTTTAGCAAAACTTCTAAGTCGCCTAACCTAGGCGTATCTTTCATTTTTCGATCAGTTACATAAGTCAGATGTTCGTTTGTATTTTCAATCAACCATGGACGCTCATTTCTAAAAGCTCCCTTCCCTTTGATCGCATGGTATAATGTGTTTGTACTGGGATCAAAGACGATTCCAATTTGAGGTGTCCCATCTTTTGCTACTAAAGCAATCGATACCGAAAAACCAGGTCGTTTATTAATAAAAGCAAGCGTTCCGTCCATTGGGTCAATGCACCAAAAATAATCTTTTTCGAATCTACTTGCATCGTCTTCGGTTTCTTCTGATAGAAGTGCTATGTCGAATTCATCACAGGTGGGTAGTAAGTGAGCCAAAATGACTGTTTCACAGGATTTATCTACAGCAGTTACAACTTGCGAAGCATAACTATTGCCGCCCTCTTTTTTTTCTACTAATACCTCTTCATTCATGTGTTTCTGAATGACTTTCCCAGCAGCTAGTGCTGCCTTAATTGCGATCTTGCTAAGTTTTAGTAAATTCATTGTTACAAATTGTTGATGACTTGTGCAGTTATGCGTTCACTATAACTATTAATTTTCCAATGACCTGGGCTCCAGCCTTTTAGGAATCGATGAAAGTCTGCCCAAGCTACTCGATATAAAGATCGCCATTCTTTTTCTAATGCTTCGTTTCTTTCTTCTAGTTCACTTTGTAAGCTATTAAAATAAGTATCCAATATCTGATCTTCTAATCGTTCGCATTCACTTTCATTCAAACAACTTCCTATGAAGTAAGCCACATCTTTCATTCCGCAGCCACCACCTACATATTGGAAATCGACTCCGGCAACTTGGTCATCCTTAGCAAAACAAAAGTTAGCTAGTTTGGCATCTCCGTGAACGAATGATTTATATTTACAAGCATTTAGTTTTTCGTCAATAAGTGGAGCCGCTTCTCGCAAGATTGGATCATCTAGCACTTTCAGTTCTTGAGGTCTAGTTTCCAAATGCCAATAGCTTCCGACTTCCCAAAGTCCATCTGGTTTTTCATCTAAGTAACTTGCATGAAATTTTGCCAACCAGTTTAGGCATTCTGATATTTCTGTCCATGTAACAGATCTTTTACGTAGGGGGTAGCCTGCTTCATCTAAGTCTTCCAATAGCATCAACACTTCATCGTCGTGGTTTTCAATCGTTAGGCAATGGGGTAGGCGGGCACGACTTTTTTGGCTATAGCTAGCATACCATTTAGATTCTACCTTGTAAGACTTAAGCTTCCGCTGATGTCCTATGTCAGAGTTCCAACCACGGGGATGATTTTTATGTATCGGTAGCTGCACATGTTTTGCGATAACACTTTTGGTGGAAGTATTTTCTAATCCAATTCGTATTATTTTCCCATAACCACTCCACAGTTCTTGGATGATCTCTTTTTCAATTAAAGAAGAGGCTCCTGTTTTTTGTAAAATGATTGACTTGAAATATTCATTCATAGGTGGCAAAGATAGCAAAATGTGATTTGGGACTTTGTTATTTTTTGATATTAATACCTCTTAGGGCTTGGATGTGGTTGGATTTGTTTTTCGTGTTTTGCTTGATTGAGTTTTTTGGACAGGATTTACATGATTTTGGGGATTTTTCTGTTGACGTGAAGGATTTACAGGATTTTTTGTTAGAAGCTTTGCTTCTTTGTGGGGGG
>CALGLS010000408.1 GCA_937959375.1 uncultured Saprospiraceae bacterium | reverse complement strand
ATGAAAGAGTTAAACATAGAAGATGGTCTCTCTAGTCGTTTTGTTTTCAATGTTTTTCAAGATAGTAGAGGTTATATGTGGTTTGACACCCACGGGTATGGTCTTAACCGCTATGATGGTTATAAATTCAAGTTGTTTTATGACGAAAAAGAAGAGCTTGTTAAAGGGCTTCCACTTGAAGACAAGCAAGGAAATATATGGGTTTTAAATGGTCAAACTAATATTTCAGATTATACTAATATTGAGGAGACAAAACCTTCTGATATTAAAATCATTGACATCATAAGTAATCAGGCACAGAATCTAAAAAGTAAATTTGGTGACTCTTTACCATTTGAGGAAAATCAAATTTTACAAATTGGCTCTCAAGATAGTCTAATTTGGATACGAACAAAAGACCAAGGTTTTTATACTTATGATGGCACCTTTCGTTTAAACAAAGAAATAACGGATGTCTTGCAACAGCATCAAAAAATATTCTTCGTAAAAAATGACAAATTTATAATTATTGATGAGAATGAAATAAGTATTATTAACACAAATGGAGAAGTATTAGACCGCGATTTTTTTGACGATCCATTTATGCTTATAAAAATTTTGGATGGATCTATAAAACTAATAACCCAAGTTGATGAGAAATACGTCACTTATCGAAAGGAACTAGGGGATCCATTAGAGCTAGACGATTTTTATAAAAAAAATACTTCTCTATTCGATAACCCAAACTGTGGATATTTCTTTGACATCTATAAGACCAGTTATAATACAAGCCTACATCTTTACTGTCATAAAATCAAAATCTATGACAACAAGAATCAACCGCTTGATTTTTCAATAAAAAAAGGAGGCATCGGAGCTGATTTCATTGAAGACATCTATCTTGATAACAATGGCTTGATTTGGCTAGCAACAGGAAATGGAGTTAAAACAATTTCTATTCAAAAAAATCCTTTCAAGCATTACTTATATAGTAATCCTTCAACTCACAGCACCAGAGGAATTGCGCAAGATAATAATCATAACTTATACATCAATTCCTATGGTGGATCTCAGATCGTAAACTTAAAGACAGACCGTACCTCTCGTTTTAATTATCTTCAATATCACATTAGCAAAAATGGCTTTGGTTTCTTATTTGAAAAAGACACAACGCTTTGGATGCCAGCCTCAAGAAGCATTTACAAATTTAATTTAAGAGACAGCAGTTCCTATATTCAATACCTACAAAAAGAAGGCAATCAATCCACTGACATCTTAACTGTTTATCGAGATAGTGTTCAACAAAAAATTTGGGTTGGTGGATCTCATCATATCTATTTAATTGATAGTTTAAATAAACAATTGATTGAACATAAATTTACAAACACTCAAGTTCAACCAAAAAACATTCGTTACTTTCATGAAAACAAGGCAGGCCTTTGGTTAGCAACAGGTCAAGGTATATTTCTAATAGACTTAAAAAGCAATCGCGTCTTAAAGCATTATCACAAAGAAAACAAGACCTTACCATTTGACAGAATCAACCATATTCATGAAGATAAATCGGGCATACTATGGCTAGCTGGACGAGGAGGTCTTATTGAATTTAATCCTACAACAGAAGCCTACAAAAAATATGAACGAAAAGATGGTTTTTTAAATTCAGTAATTTATTCCGTTTATGGAGACAACCACGGCAACCTATGGCTCTCCACTCAATATGGCTTAGTTCGTTTTAACAAAGAGACAAAAAAAATTCAAACCTTTCTTCCGTCTGATGGTATTTCACATGAAGAGTTCAATAACCTATCTCACTTTAAAGCAAAAGATGGTACCTTATATTTTGGTGGTTTGAACGGAGTCAACGCTTTCCATCCTGACAGTATGCTTTCTCTAAACCCAGTAGATAAACCTTTTTACGTTGTCGATTTAAAATTGATCGAAAAATCATCGGGAGAATTCATCGACTATACCGCTGAGTTCAACCAAAACGAAAAAATAGTTTTAGAGCCTGGAGTTAATTCCTTTCTAATAAAATTTTCTTTGCTAGATTTTATCAGTAAAGAAAACATCACTTATGCCTATAAGCTTGAAGGCATTGATAAGAATTGGCAATATCAAAAAGAAAATTTTGTACGTTTTAATAATTTGCCTTACGGTAACCATACCCTTCGAATAAAAGCTCAGGGCCAGTATGGCAAATGGACTGAGAACGAGCTTGCCATCCCCATAAAAGTGCAACAACCCTTCTACTCAACCAACTGGTTTTACGCACTTTGTATTGGAGCACTTTTATTTTGCACTTATCTCTTTTTTAGACTACGTATCATCAGATTGAGAAAACGGCAATTGGCTTTAGAGAAAGAAGTAGCTGAACGCACGCATACCATTAGTCAACAAAACAAAGCTTTGGCTGAACTGAATTCAACAAAAGATCGATTCTTTAGTATCATCGGACATGACCTTCGTGGGCCTTTAACGGCAATGACAGGATTATCAAAAAAAGTAGATTTCCTCATCAAGAAAAATCGAAAAGAAGAACTCTATGCATTGGGTTCACAGATGGATAATGCGACAGAGAATGTTACTAAATTATTGGACAACTTATTAAGCTGGGCACTCATTCAAAATGGAAATTTCTCTTATCACCCTGAATCATTGAATCTTTACAACATCGTAAGTGAGGTATTAAACTTGCATCAAAACACTGCCGAAGTAAAGGGAATAAATTTAGATTCCAAAATACCTTCAAATGTAACTGTTTTTGCAGACAGAAATGGCATCAAAACAATCATTCGAAACTTAGTTGACAATGCCTTGAAGTTTACAGCTAAAGATGGAAGAATATTGTTAAGCGCTAAAGTAATAAATGACAAAGTAAGCTTACAAATAACTGATACAGGAAGTGGAATGTCTCCAGAATTAATAGACAAACTATTCATATTAGACTCTAGCAATACAAACAGGCAGCATCATTCCAAAAGTGGAACTGGACTTGGATTAGTTTTATGTAAAGACTTAATCGAGATGAACAAGGGAACCATCGAAGTGGAAAGTAAAGTTGGAAAAGGCACTACGTTTATTATTAACCTACCTACTCAATCATAGAAGTTGCTTAAAAGTTTTGAAGTTAAGTAAACATCTCCCAATACATATACGCTACGCTACTTCTTCCTCCTCCTCTGTTTCTACTTTTCCATTATTCGTTCGGATAATCAAACGAAGTGATTGATCATAGGTAAAGTAATTCCAAACCCAATTAATAAATACAAAGAGTTTGTTTTTGACACCAATAATTTGAAAAAGGTGAATAAGTAGCCAAACGGTCCAAGCGAAAAAACCTTTGAACTTATAGTTTGGCAAATCAACTACTGCTCTATTCCGACCGATGGTTGCCATAGAGCCAAGGTCTTTGTATACAAACGGCGTTGGTGTATCACCATTCAATATTTTCTTTAGATTTTTGGCGAGATGTTTTCCTTGTTGGATGGCGACTTGAGCGACTTGTGGATGTCCTTTTTCGTAGGCTTCCGTTTCCATATAAGCGATGTCGCCTATTGCGAAAATGTTTGGATCAGCTTCCAACTGGTTCAGTCGGTTTACTTTTATTCGGTTG
>CALGLS010000407.1 GCA_937959375.1 uncultured Saprospiraceae bacterium | reverse complement strand
GCGAAAGTCATGTAAGTAAAAACATCAAGGAAATAGGCTCCGATAAATTGTAAATTGGTAAAGGCATATTGCAGCGCATCTGGATGTGAATATATTCTTCCGAGAATCAATCCATTTACAAAAAGCAATAAAGTGACCGATCCTGCTAAGGCTCCAATAAATATCAATTTGGAAGCCAACCACTCTTCTTTACTCAATCCATCAATTACATTTTGTCGGAGGATGCGGTGGTTAATTTCGTTGTAGATCGACATGACAACAATGAAGGCCAGAATAATTTTAAGAATGGCCCCAATGTATGTTATGTTTTGCCAGATATCTGGGAAGTCATATAAAGGAATCATCGTTGGGTCTGCAATGCCTCTAAAGTCGGCACCTTGATTTTTGAGATAGGTCATAAAGGCCATCAGACTGGAACAGATCGCTGTTGACAATACCACGAACATCCCAATCAAAATCCAGAAAGGACGATAATGTCTGAGCTTAAACCATTCTATTTGTATTAACCTAATCATTTTCTTTGAGGATTTTTAAAAACTGTTTTTCTAAACTGCCTTCCTTTTCTACTAAATGTGTTACGACAATTTTTCGGTCAAATAAATAGTGACTTATGTCAGATGAAGTGACGTAATCTTCTGTTGTTAAAACAAAAAAGTCATCTGTTCGATTCATTTTTTTGATGCCATTAAATCCGCTCAAAACAGTTTGCATTTGCTCCATATCTTTGGCGGCTACTTCTACAGATCGCTCATTCATCAAAGCTCCTTGCACTGATCCTTGAAATAACTTTTTTCCTTTTCGCAATACCATAAAATCGCTACAAAGTTTCTGCACTTCGTCCAATAAATGGCTTGCTAAAATGATCGTTTTACCTGATCCAGCAATTTCTTTTATCAACTCTCTTATCTCTACAATCCCCTGAGGATCAAGGCCATTGGTAGGTTCATCTAATATCAAAACGGGTGGATCACCTAACAGTGCCGATCCAATTGCCAAACGTTGTTTCATACCCAATGAAAAGGTTTTGAAGGGATCATCTTTTCGGTCAAACAGACCTACGGTTTTCAAACTTCGCTCAATATTTTCTGGCGCACATTCTTTGACTTTAGCAATTACTCGCAAGTTTTGTTCAGCGGTCAGATACGGTAAAAAACAAGGAATTTCGAGTATGGCTCCAATCTTTTTTCGACTCTCAGCAGAAGGTGCTTTTTCAAACCATTTGAAGGAGCCACTTGTTGGTGCAAGCACATTGAGTAACATCCCTAATGTTGTTGTTTTGCCAGAGCCATTTGGACCTAACAAACCAAACACCATTCCCTCGTCAATATGAAAATTGAGTTGATCTAGCGCCGTGATCTTGCGATACTTTTTAGTTAAGTTTGTTGTTTCTAAAACTTTCATTGAATTGTTTGGTATATCAATCTAGTAGTTGAATGGAATCTTGTGCCATTTTTATAGAGTCTTTTCTTGCTTGTTCTGCCGCTTCTTTTTCTGCCTTGTTTCTCCAATATTCTCTAGAACGTTCTTTTCTTTTAATGTCACCCACCACCATATCTTTTAGAGCTGAAAAGGCAACCGTTGATGTGCTATCCATACTGTTGATGTCTTTCCATGCCATTGCCAGTTGGAAGTAATCTGGTTTCCCATCTATTTCAACAATATAGTGACGTCCTCCTGAAGAAGTTAGCATCATCGTTTTATCAGTTGACTCATTTCCTAAAATATAGTATTGATTTTCAGTATCCACTACTTCTAAATACATATCATATCCTTCTTTTTCTTGTAGATCAACGGTTATGTCTGATAGTTGTTGGTAGTCAAAAGAATCAATATTCATGTTGAGTACACTTACTTTTTTTACATCTTTTACTACTTTATTGATGGATTCAATGTTGGTAATATTCAACATTCTCATGGTACTTGGATAGAGGAAGTAACTGTTCTCGATCTTGTTTTGTTTCTTTAGTTCTTGAACAACAGACTGTTCTTTTTTACAGGAAACGGCAAAGAGGAGAAATAAGAAAAGAAAGGAAAATTTATGTTTCATATTTTTGATCTATGATCGTAAGTTTGTACTTGTTTTGTTACTTAATTTCATAATGGTAAATGTAAGTAAAGTAACTTGTAACCGAGCATAATTATCGACGAATGTGTTGTTTTTTGGGTTGAGTGTTTTGAAGTTTTTCGTGAATTGGAATAGGAATTTTAATCGGCTGTATTTTTGAAATACTGAGAACACTCAGCAACTTGATTTTTGTTCAAACTTATTCGCACTTAAGTTTTGTAGCTAAAATAAAAAAGCCGAAAGATCTATCTACATTAGACAGACCTTTCGGCTTTTTGTTCTTAAACGGGAGGCGATTTACGACAAAGGGAAACTGCTTGAGAGCATTAGGAAAACTCAAGTTCAATCTCAAATTCAAGCTCAATTCACTCGACCGCGGTCTATGCGAAATTGAATTTAGGCTTGTACTTCAGAACGTTTTACACTGCCGATCATCCTGTTCCCACTACCCACTAAATCCAACTACTTCTTTTCTAAAGCTTGAAACTGTTCCATACCTTGAATATTCAAAACTCTAGACAGTCTCGCCATTTGACTCAAGTCTATTTCACCAAAAAGTGACATTACCATAAACTGCTTTTCGCCACCGATGATCATGAGTAATTCGTTAATGACTCCCCCATTATCATTTACCATAAACATAATGTTTTCAGATGCATCTTCAACAGACATTAGCTCCTCGTAATTACTGTCTTTAGAAATGGTTTGAATAGCATTTGCGTAAAGCTCTGCACTGTTTTCAGTCTTTTCGTTTACGACTGCTTTGATTCCCTTGATCTTGCTCATTGCTTCGATCAATTCTTGCTGATCAGGATCTTCTGTATCGATGTCAGCGAATAGAGAAAACATCTTGCTAGTAACAGATACTTTCGTAAAATCTTTACTTTTTTGGTAAGTTGAAAAGTGTTTGGTAACAGCGTTGTCTTGTGAGAAGCCGATGTTGCAAATTAGAACTGCAAGAAGGATTAATGTTATTTTTTTCATTATGATTGAATTTATATTTTTTAATTTAGTTTGATATTTTTTTTTGAATGTGCGATTTATTTGTGTGCACCTACGGCTTAACTATTCGGTAATTTTTGAATACACCATCTGCGTTTGTCAGGCGAAGAAAATAAGCACCTGAAGGTAAATCTTCCAATTGTACTTTGTATGGTAAATTTACTTTTCCTACGTTTTTAACGGACTCACCCATGATGGTAAAAAACTCTAATTGGTATTCGGTATCGCTAGTTTCGATGGCTTCCAACTGAACATAATCACTCACCGGATTTGGATATACATTAAAACTTAGATCATCTGCAGTTGCTTTTTTGTTGCGCTTTTCGCTACGTCCTTTTGCTCCGTTGAAAACTAATTCCTCTGAATCAATATTCTCAAAAACTCGGAACCATTCTTTCCCATTATTCTGAATAGCAGATGCCAATCGGCTGATGTTTTTCAAATCAATCTCTCCGTAAATCGTCGCCAACAAAAAGTGATTTTTATCACCTGCAATCACCGTCAACTCTTTTACGACATCCGCTTCTTCGCGAATCATCAAAAGGAAGTTTTCGTTCTGTGTTTCTACTTTAATTAACTCTTCGTAGCGATCGTCCTGCGCTGCTTTTGTAATAGCATCAGCTCTTAGTTCTACCAATCCTTCTACCTTCTCTTTGCTTAACACTTTGATGCCTTCTAGTTTTGAAATCGCATCAATAGCGTTTCTTTCGTCCTGGCTTTTTGGTTCGACTTCAGTAATGAGATCGAAGGTTTTGCTAGTTACATTTACTTTGTCGAAGCTGTTGTCTGTTTCGTAATCAGCGTAGTATTCGCTGATGAAGTTGCTTTGTGCAAAGGTTAGGTTGCTGAGGCACAAGGCTAGTAATAATAGTAAGGTGTTCTTTTTCATGTTCTTTAAATTTTTAGTTATTCTAGGAGTTTATTGTTTAAATATTTTTTGAACGCAGAGGCGCGGAGGCGCGGAGTTATCCACGGTTCGTAGTAGTTCATACGAGGCGCTGAGTTTTTTTTAGCTAAGCTAAAAAGTTCAACGTAATCGATATTGCATTTAGTTCTTTAGTTTTCATTGCAAATAAAGCGTTCACGATAACTTATTTTGCACAAGCAAAATTCCTCTCTGCGCCTCTCCTAACTCCCACTACGTTAGCGGAAAATCTCTGCGCCTCAGCGCCTCTGCGTTCAAAATTACGATTACGAAAAAATTCACGCCAGAAGAAAAACTCTAACTCTAACTCTAACTCTAACTCTAACCCTCTACTTCACCCCACTCTCAATCTTCTCCGCAGTCTGATTAAATTTCCCAAACTCATTCGCACAATCAATCCCCTTATTCAACTTAGAAGAAATCAAAAGCATGGCTTGTTTTGCCGTTTCAAAAGCCTCTTCAGGAGTTTGTTCCACAACCACTTCTTCTACCATTTCTTGATTAAACACGCTATTCATTCCAATTCCAAGTCCTACTAATAACAATACGGCTGCTGCTATCTTTCGGAGGTTTTTGTAAAAAGGAACTGCAACCACCTTTGCTTCTTTGACTTGCTCAGTTACAATATCTTCCATTGTAAATTCCTCATCCATCGACAAGTCTGAAAACTGATTCAGTTGATCTAAATAACCAGCCTCTGCTTTGTCAATTTCTGATTCTAGATCAGCAACATTAGCTTTCAACCAAGCTTCCTCTTTAAGGGTGGTTTCTCCTTTCCAATATTTTTCAAGAAGTTCTTTTTTCATTTTCCAGTCCATAATTGATAAGTTGATTGAGTCCTGATTTAATTTTTTTCCGTGCTCGAAAGAGATTGACTTTAACTTGAGTAGCATTCAATTCCATCATTTCTTCAATTTCATAATTGCTATATCCCATCAGGTCTCTCAGTCTAAATATTTCTCTTTGTTTCTCAGGTAGCTTTTTTAGTAGCCTTTGAACGGCATCTATCAAGTTCTTTTGCTCTGCTACTTTGTCTGGAGCTGCATAAAAACCCAAATGATTTTCAGCTTGCTTTAGCTCCACTGTTTTGTTGGCGCTTAGCCGCAATTTATCCAGTGCTTTGTTTCTAGTTATACGAATCGACCAGGATTCCAAGTTTTGAATCCCTTCTAATTGCTCACGGGTATCCCAAAGTTTCATCAGTACTTCCTGAACAATATCCCGCGCCAATTCCCGATCTGCCACGATACTAACTGCGTAGCGAAAGAGCTTATTTTGGAGTATTAATACCTTGGATTTGAATTGTTCTTTGGTCATTTCGGTTGTAGACGGCTTAGTTTGGGAGAAGTTACAAATTTTTTTGAGAAAAAATTTGAGACCGCTACGCTGTCAGATCGCTGCGCTGTCAGACCGTGGTGGCGCTGCCACCACTGAGAGACCGCTTCGCTGTCAGACTTCCCACTCACGTAGCTCCGCGATTAAATGTCGCAATAGACG
>CALGLS010000406.1 GCA_937959375.1 uncultured Saprospiraceae bacterium | reverse complement strand
AAAAGATGCTGCGATCTCATTTGTACTAACAGGCAACAAATCGCTACACGAAAAAATACTAGAAGCTGATAAGTCTATTGGCAATCTAAACAACATATACTGTCTCGAAAAGAATGTAAATAAATCTCATTGGGATGATTTAATTTCGGAACCAGAAACAAAATATCTAGCAGAAATTGAAGCTAGAAAAGCTGCGATTCACGAAGATGATTTGGCAACCATCATTTACACTTCGGGTACTACTGGAAATCCAAAAGGCGTTATGCTTTCGCATAAAAACATTATTAGCAACATTAAAGCTACGATTGCTTTAGTGCCTGTCAATTGTGATAAAAAAGTGGTAAGCTTCTTACCGCTTAGTCATGTTTTTGAACGAATGGTTACTTACACTTACATGGCAGTTGGTGCTTCTATTTATTATTCTGATTCGATGGATCGAATAATGGATCACCTCAAAGATGTAAAACCGCATTACTTTACAAGCGTACCTCGCATTCTTGAGAAAGTATACCACGGTATTTTAGATGCAGCTAATGACAAAAATCGATTGCAAAGGAAAATCATTCACTGGGCACTTCGAGTTGGTGAACGATATCCAGATTCTAATAAAGTCTCCCTTCCTTATTGGTTCAAGCTTAGATTGGCAAACATCTTTGTTTATCGAAAATGGCGAAGCATTATGGGGAATAGAGTGGAAGGAATTATTGTTGGAGCTGCCGCTTTACAACCTCAATTGGCATCCCTCTTTGCAGCAGCTGGCATTAATGTACGTGAAGGTTATGGACTGACTGAAACATCACCAGTCATCGCCTTTAATCGCTTTGAGCCTGGAGGCGTTCGTTTTGGTACGGTAGGCATTCCAATACCAAGTGTCGATGTAAAAATTAATGATCCTGATGAGCGTGGGGAAGGCGAAATAATAGTGAAAGGCCCTAATGTAATGATGGGGTATTTTAATCAACCAGATGAAACCAAAAAGGTAATTGATCAGAATGGTTGGTTTCATACAGGAGATGTTGGGACTTTTGTCAACAAGCGTTTCTTGCAAATCACAGGTCGCAAAAAAGATATTTTTAAAACAACAACTGGGAAATATGTTCGTCCAGAAATGATTGCCGACAAACTTTGTCACTCTCCGTATTTTGAACATGCTTTGGTACTTGGGTTTAACAAACCTTATGTTGCTGCCTTGATTGTTCCTGATTATGTCAAACTAAAAAACTGGTGCGATGTCAATAATGTGCATTGGACGGCACCACAGTTTATGGCTATAAATCCAAAAGTTGTTCAATTTGTAAAAGGTCTCATTGAAGAGATGAACGAGACATTAAGTCCTACAGAAAAGATCCGTGAATTTTTGCTATTGCACAAAGAATGGAGCCCTGCCACTGGAGAGTTGACCGCAACCTTGAAGTTAAAAAGGCCTTTTATTGAAAAACAATACCAAGAAGAAATTGAGGAGTTGTTTAGCAAAAGCTAAAAGTAAAGGAATATTGAAAATACAATTTTGAACTTGCTTAAGTAAAAATCAAAATTTTTTACTACCTTAATCGGACTAATAATTGAAGTTGTTTAAAAAAGTGAAATATGAACGTAACGAGACTCTTCGAATTTATCTATTATCAGAAAGAGAACTATCCACAAGAAAAAACATTGGGTCATAAACTCAACGGAGAATGGGTTTACTATAGTACTGATCAAATCATTGATATGGCCATGCAGGTTAGTTGCGGACTATTAGAAATGGGGGTTCAAGCAGGCGATAAAATAGCATTGATTGCTTATAAGAACCGTCCAGAATGGGTCATCATGGATTTGGGAATTCAACAAGTTGGAGCGATCAATGTACCTGTTTACCCAACCATTAGTACTAAAGAATACGAATATATTTTCAATGACTCTTCTGTAAAACATTGTTTTGTTGGTACAGGAGACTTATATGATAAGGTATTTGCGACCAAAGAAAAAGTAGCAAACCTTGATCGTATTTACACCTTTGACAGACAAGAGGGTCGACCATACTGGGAAGATATTTTTTCCAATGAAGGACAGGACAAAGTAAAAGAGATTATGGCTGGGATAAAGCCAGAAGAGATGGCAACGATTATTTACACTTCCGGTACCACCGGAAACCCAAAAGGTGTCATGCTTTCGCACAACAATATTGTAAGCAATGTAAATGGTGTAAAAGAGATATTACCTGTTGGACAAGGCGAACGTGTGCTCAGCTTTTTACCAGTATGTCACGTTTTTGAACGCTCCGCAATTTACGCCTACATTTTCGCTGGTGTTAATGTAACGTTCACAGGAACAGATAATTTGGGAGGAGAGAACGGTGACCTCGTTGCAGTAAAGCCACACTTCTTTACCACAGTACCTCGCTTACTCGAAAAGGTTTACGAAAAAATTTACAACAAAGGTCTTGCCTTGACTGGTCTCAAAAAGAAACTTTTCTTCTGGGCACTTAAGATGACAGATGATTACGAATACGATAAAAAATACAGTGGTTTTACTGGTTTCAAAAGAGGCATTGCCGACAAGCTAATCTATAGCAAATGGCGTGAGGCTCTTGGCGGAAACGTAAAAGGAATTCTAACCGGAGCTGCTCCTTGTCCAGTAAAAATGGCAAAGGTTTTTTCTGCGGCTGGTATTCCAATTCGAGAAGGTTACGGACTTACTGAAACTAGCCCTGGTTTAACGATCAATACCTATCAACCTGGTGGGGCACAATTAGGAACGGTAGGACCAGCTTTGCCGAATGTAGACATTTACATTGATCGTTCCGACGGAGATTACCGAGAAGGAGAGGGAGAGATTTTGGCTAGAGGGCCAAATATCATGATGGGCTATTACAACAAACCAGAAGCAACGGCAAAAGTTACCAAAGAAATCGATGGAAAGAAATGGTTTCTAACGGGTGATATTGGAAAAATAGTTGAGTCGAAAAGCGGTAGGCCATTTTTGAAAATCACTGACCGTAAGAAAGAACTACTTAAAACTTCAGGAGGTAAATACGTGGCACCTGCGCCAATCGAAAATAAATTAAAAGAAGATTTTCTAATCGAACAATTAATGGTTGTAGGAGACAAACAAAAATTTGTTTCTGCACTTATTGTGCCTGCTCCTGATGCACTGAA
>CALGLS010000405.1 GCA_937959375.1 uncultured Saprospiraceae bacterium | reverse complement strand
TTCGAAGGCCGAAAAGGTTTAGCCCGCAATTCGTGTTCAGACGCTTCAATTAAATCATTTATTCTTTTATCTCTAGTCTTTTCTTGCTTGGCACTTACGACCCAATATATAGCTAGTTTTTTATAAGACGGTGCTTGTCTGTCAAAATAACTCCAGGCTTTTTTATTGGTTTTAAAAAGAGCAACATAGTCTTTCGGCAATTCTGTAAATACTTTTTGCTCAAAAGCATAAACGCCAGTATTCTCTTCTTTTCGTTTTTCAAAAATAGCCATTCCAGCTGGCTTCATTCTCTTTTCCTTGATCAAGAGATCCATGGTTTTCATATTTTTCAAACTCCAAAAACTATTCGGCTTTCTGGGAGTGAAACGAATTTTATAAGCTGTATCATCAATGGACTTTCGCAATCCATCTATCCAACCAAAACACAGAGCTTCTTCAACCGATTCATCCCAAGTGATACTCGGTTTCTTAGTTGCTTTTTTGTAATAACCAATCCATTGCTCCGTCGATTTCTCATGATTCTTTTCAAACCACTTTCGGAGGAGTGCTGGATTTTTGAAAAACTTGACTGACATAAATACTAGAAGTTTAGGATTAAAAAGCCTACTGAATAGTGGTAAATATACAAAAGACTACAGTAAAAAACATTCAAAACTAACATTTTAAGCCACTGAATATCAGCGTATTAATAAATATTTAATAAAAATAAGTGACCTTAATCACATTCAGACGTTATAATTATGTACGAATTGTTTTTTGGTAGTAAATTTTCCTATCCTAATTATTTATCTCTGGGTTCTTTCCCATCTTATCAGATAGAGTTTACCATTTAGTTTTTTTCGTTTATTATTTCTGAACAAAATTTCAGATAGCACCTCAATTTTATTGATGAAACTATTATGATATTTTGTATCAGGTGTTCTGTATTATGAATTGCAGGTCGGGAACGACTGTAGTAATTCAGGAGATTTTCTTGTCTTTAGGTGAGCCTAAATGCTCTTTTAAAAACTCGAAATATCTTTTTTTAAATTTTTTATTTTGAATAAACTAGTTAAACTAAAAGCAAAAGAAACCGCAGCTACAAACTCGGATTTCTACAATCTTTTTCGTCCAATTGCACCAAGTATTGATGTCATTGGAAAAGTCGCTCAAGTCATAAGTGGCTTGACAGAAGCCATCACCATTTGGTATATCACACAAAGTGAAATGGCCGGTGCTTCAAAATTTGTGTCCATCATTGTTTCCATTTTTGCAATGATCCTTGTGGTCTCGCTCTTGGAATTAGGTGGGCGGAAATTCTTACAGGTACTTACCCGTGCTGTTGTTTGGAACCGTTTGAAAAATGCCTGGTATATCGGATTGTTTGCCATCGTGCTGATGATTACGATTGGAATGGGCGTTCTTTCATTTCGAATGTCAACGAACGGAATCAACCATGCCTTTGTGTCAAACGTACCGGTCGGAAACCTATTTGATGACTCTGCCCTAAAAACGGAATACCGTAATAATGTGCAAGACATCTACACTCGACTCGATGCTGACTTACAAGTCATTAAAGAGAATCAACAATCAGTAATCGCTGGAACCTCTGCACAATTTGATTCAAGAATCAAGGCAGCCAATTTAAAAGTAAGCGATTATGATAAAAAACTCAGCAAAGGTTTGAAATGGGCAAAAAGTCAACGTGACAAATACCGCAAAAAAGTCGCCAGCTTGGAAACAGAAAAAGCAAGTGCCATCCTAGGATTGCAAGCCTCTTACAGCAAGCAGTTAGATAAGTGGCAAAGTCAGAAAAGCAAGGCCATTGCATCTGAAAAATCAAGTTTAAAAGCTGCTATTGCAAAAGGTGAAACGGCCATGTCAGAAGTTCAGGATTCTAAATTCAAGAATGCTAATTTCTGGGGCGGATTATTTTCCTTCTTTGTTGGCTTCAGTGTAATATTAGCCTTCGTCTGTATCATCAGCGTGGAAGTTTACCGAAGAGGATCTGGCATCCAAGTGGAATACGAAGAAGAAGAGCATGACGAGTCGGTACTCTCTATTTTTTGGAATGGATTAATTGGTCGCTTTGAATCTTTCTTCAGAAGTAGAGCAGAAAGCTTTGCGAAAATACCATCCAGTAGTAGGAGTGTGAGCTCGAAAATTGGATTTGATTATCCATCCGCTTTACCTACAAACGAGGTTGATCAACCATTTTAGTTAGCAGCTTACAAAGAAAGTAAGCTAAAAAAACTTTGCATGATTAGGCAGTTTATTTTTTAATAACTGTTTAAGTAGAACAAATGCCCTTGACCTTTTTGGTTGGGGGTGTTTTTTTTAGTGCATTAGTTTTCTTATTCATTTTTTATTTAACTTTAGGAATCAAATAAGCTCTAAACTAAAGTTAAGAACAACAAAATGCAGCAGACTAAAATCTTTTTATTATTTCTTATTTCACTACTAATTTTCGGATGTAATACTAATGATGACGATTCATCTTCAGTGATAAATACAAACAATGATTTTGAGGTTGAAACAATTATCCCAACGGGTGAAGAAAAATATCTCAATACAGATTCTGATTATATATTTGATCAAAACGAATTACATACTTTTGAAATTAACATTCCAGAATCAGATTACGCTAGAATAAATGCAGATCCTACAGCAGAAGAATACGTAGAAGGTAATCTCATCTTTGATGGCGAAACGATTAGTCCAGTTGGCATTCGTTACAAAGGATCGATTGGAGCTTTTTTAGGTTGTGTGTCTGGTCTAAATTGGGCCGACCCTTCGGGGTCCAAAACGTGCACCAAGCTTTCTATGAAAATAAAAATCAATTGGGATGGAGCAGATACTAAGTTTTATGGATTGAAGAAATTACAGTTTCATTCCATGAATAATGATCCCACTCAAATGCGCGAAAGATTGGGCTACTGGCTCTTTAGAGAAATGAATGTGCCGGCACCTCGGGCTGTTCACGCACGACTAATTATCAACGGCACCTTCTCCGGAATCTATGCTTTAGTTGAACAAATAGATGGTCGTTTTACAAGAGAAAACTTTGATGACGGAAAAGGAAATTTATACAAAGAACTTTGGCCACTGACTTCGGATGGACAAGCGCAAACGGAAGAACAATTTATCGCTGCACTTAAAACCAATGAAGACGAAAATCCGACTGCCGAAATCATTCGCAGTTTTGCTGAGCAGATTGCTGATGCGGCAACCGATGATGTACCTGATATCATTACAAGTGGAATGGATATCAACAAAATACTAGCGCTCGCTGTAGTTGATCGAACCATTAGAAATGACGATGGTGCTTTTCACTGGTATTGCAATGGCATAGGAAACGATTGTGAACCGCATAACTTTTATTGGTATGAAGATCCGAGTCAAAACAAGGTCTATCTCATTCCATGGGATTTGGATCACGCCTTTGAGAATATAATCAACAATGCAAATCCAGTCACGCCAATTGCAGATGCCTGGGGTGAAATAACAAACGATTGTAATCCTTTCAGTCTAAGCTTATTCGGAGTCCGTCAACGATCTGCCGCTTGTGACAAACTTGTTGCAGGTTGGGTTACTTTTGAAGAAGAATACGATGGGTTAAAAACAGCGTTTATTGAAGGGCCTTTTTCTGATGCCGTTGTTGGTCCAATGTTATTGGAATGGGAAGAGCAAATTAGAGCCGCTACCATCGAAGCCGACGAAACGTATGGAGATGCATTAGATGTGAATGAGTGGGAGAGTGCATTGGTTGAGTTAAAAAACAACCTTGAATATGCTCGTGAGAATTAAACCTCTCTTATTTAAAATTAGTTTTATACAGACCACTCAGTTTTTTTTCGCGATAGCGCGCTGAGTGACCTTAGTAAACTTAGTGTTAAAAAAACGTAAGAGGGACATTTAACGAAAAACCAAATTAAATAATCCTAGTTATATAGACCTAAGAAAATCAAAATTTCCAGCAGTTAGATCAGCACTATGTTTGGTGATTTTTTCTATATCCCAATTCCACCAAGCTGTTGCAAGAAGTAATTCAATTTCTTTGTCAGAAAAGCGTTTTCTAATTTCCTTTGCAGGGTTTCCACCAACGATCGTATAAGGCGTCACATCTTTTGTCACCACCGCATGTGAAGCAACAATGGCACCATCTCCAATAGTCACACTTGGCATGATACAGGATTTATAACCGAGCCAAACATCATTTCCAATGACGGTATTTCCTTTATTTGGATAAGACTTTCCATCCATTGCATTTTCCCAGCCATTACCAAAAATAGCAAAAGGGTAGGCGCTAATAGATTCGCTGAGGTGGTTAGCCCCATTCATAATAAAAATAACATCGGAGGCAATCATACAAAACTTACCAATGATTAATTGGTCGCCAGTAAAGTCGAAATGGTATTTGACATTTTTTTCAAAGTTTGCGACATTTTCAAAATCATCATAATAGGTGTAATCACCAACGATGATATTTGGATTGGTGATGATGTTTTTTAAAAAGCATAAACGCTTGTATCCTTCTAATGGAAATTTAGTGTTCTTATCGGGGCCATTCATTGGTCATGTTTTTTGGTTACACTTAATCGTAATAAGTATACTTGTACGTTTTTCGATCTTCATTACTTCCTCTAGTAACGCTGTACTTTATCGGTAATTTATTTTCGTTGTAATCAATTCGTTTCGCAGCAGACACTCTTCCATCTAAATGAAAAACAGTTATCAAAGTATATCTCTCTTCTGGATGATATTTCGTTTCAATTTCTTTTCCTCTCGGTGTTCCATCCCAAATTTTGCCATAACCATATTGCGTTTTCAAAACTTCTATTCCATCCTCAAATTCATAGTCAAAATACATTATCGTATCTGATTCTACCACTGAATAAATGCGTTTCAGCATACCTTCTTTGTCGTAATTGTAATGCCCAATTGTTTTACGTCGTTCTTTACCAGCTCGATATTGTGTTGCAATCATTTTCTCAATCCCCACATTACTAAGCACAAAAGAATCTTTGCGAGCAATATGAATTGAACCGTCATGATTGGCATACTTATCAACAGAAGATATAACTCGATCTTCTTGGTCAAAATAAATTTCTTTTATATCGAAGGGAACATCTGCCGGAAGGTTCCTTTCATTAATTGGACAGAATTGAATCCTGTATTCTAAGTTTTTATCAAAATCATACGTAATCGTATGACTACATTTTTTTTCTACGCCAAGGAGATAGAAAATTTCAGATGTCTTTTGTTGATTTGAATATGTGTAAGCCCATTTATAACCTTGCTCTTTCATATAATCAACAATCGTATGTTCAAGTACAAGACCGTCTTTGTCATACTCGAAAGTCTCAATGGCAATGGTATCCGTATTCTTTTCCTTGTTTTGCGAAATAACTTGTGCGAGTAATTCTTGATCGTTGTATTGAAAATGCTTGACAGCATCCACAGAATCAATGCGCATTAGTTTATCTCCCTCGTAGTGATAAAACATTTCTTTAAAGAACTCCCCCTCCTTAGGTGGAGTATATGATTCAACGGCAATTCGTTTCTTTTTTAGCAAGCCATTATCATCATATTCAAAGAGTTCCCAATGCATCAGATTTTGTTCATAACCATAACCGTTTTGATCGTCCTTTTTAATATGTTGGAGGCGAACTAACTTTCCACTTTCATTATATTTTGCCCAAGCAATGGTATCGCCAGTTTCATGACTCACTTTTAATTTTTC
>CALGLS010000404.1 GCA_937959375.1 uncultured Saprospiraceae bacterium | reverse complement strand
GTGATCGAAGCCCAGTTTCTTAGCGTATTTCCATAAAGTCCGATCGACCATTTGCCATTCGGAATGTCAGGGATTTGCGTTTCTAAAAATTTGGATTTCGGTTGATTTAAATCCAGTTCGGGTGTTTCTATTTTACGAGTTGGAAAAATAGAGCTGGTACTTTTTAACGTCAAGTTAGAGTATTCCAATTTGGAGGGGCTGCCCTTTTGTAAAAAGGCGGAAGTCACCCGATCTTCAGCCGTAGCTGGAAGAGTCAACGTAGTTGGGTTAATAACGTCATTGTTTAAGGTGGACTTCCAAAGGCTCGAGGAGCTATTTTTACTATTTAATTGAATGGACTTGTCAGGGATTAATTGTTGAATAGACTGGTTTGGAGTATTAGCATTTAAATTTGAAGAGCCAGTTGTTTTCGATTGTTTACCTGAGTTGAAAGATTGATCTGTTTTATTCGTTTTTTCAGAAAGGTTGGATAAGCTATTTGTTGACTTATTTTTTTGGGATGAGTTGCTTTCTGAATTTTTGAATGATTTATGTTCACTAATATATTGGGTGTTTTTTTGAAAATCTTTTGATGTTAAATCAGAATCATTGTCCTTCTTAAAAGTTGAGGAAGTATTGTTGGTGTGTTTGTTATTGTCGCTGTTGTTTGAATTGTTTTTAGATGGACGAGTTTCTGTTTGTGAAGTAACACTCATCATTTCAATTTTTTCAGTAAGCGAATTGATTTCTTTTTTGAAAAAATAAGATTGATACCCAATGACACTAATGAAAAAAAGAGTAGCTAGTATTTGCCATTTATTTTGATAAAAGAAGTTCGGCTTAGAAACGGCTTGAGGTAACTGTTGGTGTATCCCATCCCAGGTGTCATCCGGAGGTGAGTCACTAAAATCTCTTAAGGACTTCCTTAAAAAAGATTCTAAAGGGTCTTGTTCATTAAATTCATTCATATCTCTATTTGGTTTTAGCCGCCGATTAACGGATTAGCTTTTCTTTTAAAAGGGTTCGCATTTGTTCCTTTGCTCTACTCAGTTGCGACTTCGATGTACCTGTTGATATATTCAGTAGATTGGCAATCTCATTGTGAGAATAACCTTCTATCACATATAGATTCAATACCGTTCTGAAACCTGTTGGTAATTGCTGCATTAATTTCACTAAAGATCCTGCTGTGTCGTTTTGACCAAACAGGGCGCTAGTGTCCATCTCATAACTATTCTTTTGTTCATGTTCACTATTCTCAAAGTCTACGATCTTTATTTTCTGCTTTCGCAAAAAGTCTATTGCCGAGTGAACGACAACTCGTCTCATCCATCCTTCAAAATTCCCCTTGCCATTATAAGAAGGTAAATCTTTAAAGATCCGTAAAAAACCTTCTTGTAACATATCCTTAGCTTCCTCTCGGCTACCCGCATAATACAAGCAAACCCCAAACATCTTCCGTTTGTTGGTTTCATATAGCTGCTTTTGTGCTAAAGCATCTCCTGAAATACAGGCCTTTATTAATTTGCTTATTTCTTGTGAGGACAAAATTTGATTTAGCTGCTTATTTTTAAAAGAATTACTTTCTACCAGACTCTTATATATAGGCGTGAAATAAAATAAGATGGTTGCATTTTTATTAGAAATCTAAAAAATGCAACCTTTGATGTATCTTTAACGCCTTACCTCTGAAAGCTCTACTTAACTTTTTCTAATTTACCTATTAAATTATACAAATATGAAAAATTGGTTTTATTTAACAATGCTAGTTGTTGGACTCGCTTTATATGCTTGTACACCTAGCGCAGATAATGATCTTTTGATTGATGAAGAAAGTAATGAGTTGGGCTTTAGCGGCGGTTCTTCTGACTCTACAGGTGTTTCAGGTAATTCAGGGGGAATGTCTTCCGATACTACCAACACTTCAGGTAACTCAGGTAATTCAGGAGGAATGTCTTCTGATACAACTAATACTTCAGGAAGCTCTGGTGGTTCAGGAAGCTCTGGTGGCTCTGGTGGTTCTGGAGGATCATCTGGAGGTGGATCTGGTGGTTCGTCTGGAGGTAGCTCAGGTGGTACATCTGGAGGTAGCTCCGGTGGATAAGAAGACTAATCCCACTTAGCCAAACTTATTATAACATCTTAAAGACTTGGATTAGCTGTATGGTTGGTCCAAGTTCTTTATGAAGTTGTTCGATTATGCCCCTGACATCCAATCATTTTCAACTATCTTGTTATATGATTAGATATTGCGTCTTTTTCCTCTTTCTTTTTTTGTATTCATCTATTCAGGGACAACTACCTGAATATGATTGGAGAACACTTGTTATGGCAGAAGATCAATGGTCTTACTTTTCTGCAGACATTGCAGCACCTGCTCCGAATTGGCAACTTCCTGGATTTGACGATTCCAGCTGGCTAACTGGCCCCGGAGGAATCGGTTACGAGGATAACGACGACGCGACTATCATAGAGCCAGTGCATTCACTTTATCTCCGAACTAGTTTTGAGATTACAGATACCTCCAACATCATGTATGCTTTGCTACACGCAGACTATGACGATGCTTTCGTAGCCTATCTTAATGGCGTCGAAATTGCTCGATCTAATATTGGTATTCCAGGAGAGTTTCATGCTTTTGATGCATTGCCAAGATATTTCCACGAAGCCACCATCTATAAAGGAGGTCGTCCCGAATATTATGAATTGAACAAAAAAGAAATTCGCATCGCGTTGAAGGAAGGGCAAAATACGCTAGCCATTCAGGTCGTAAATGATGGTATTGTTTCGACTGACCTTTCTGCAGCTTTTTGGTTTTCAGTTGGCCTAAATGTCGATGATGACTCTTATCGACAAGTGCCAAGCTGGTTTCAGGAACCAGTGATTTTGACCAATTCTAATCTACCTATTTTTTCTATTCAAACAAATCAACAAAACATTGTAGACGATCCACGCATCACTGCAGAACTGAAAATATTTAACAACGATGATGGTGACTTAAATGATCTATCAGATACACCAACAGGTTATGATGGCCGTATCAGTATCGAAATAAGGGGGTCAAGTTCTCAAAGACGTTTTCTCAAAAAGTCATATGCTTTTGAAACTCAAAACTCAGATGGAAGCAACAACAATGTTTCCTTATTGGGATTGCCTGAAGAAAATGATTGGATACTTTATGGTCCCTACAGTGATAAGTCACTTTTGAGAAATGACATTCTTTTCAAACTGTCAGGTGATATGGGACAGTATGCTCCACGAACTCGTATGTGTGAACTATTAATTGATCAAAAGTATCAAGGCGTTTACGTTTTGATGGAAAAAATAAAGAGAGATACTCATCGAGTTAATATTGCAAAACTGAAAGATACAGACAATTCAGGAGATGAATTGACGGGAGGGTATATCATTAAGATAGATAAAACCACTGGAGGTGGAACAGATTATTGGAACTCGCATTTGCATTTCGAAAATTATCAAAACCGTAATGTTACCTTTCAATACCACTATCCTAAAGATGATGATATTACAAGTCAGCAAAAAGATTACATCCAAAATTTTATACATGATTTTGAGACATCTTTGGCAAGTGATCTTTTCAAAGATTCATTAGAAGGCTATCGTAAGTATATGGATGTAAAATCATTTATTGATTTCTTTTTGGCGACAGAGTTGGCGTACAACGTTGATGGATATCGACTCAGTACTTTTTTGTATAAAGACAAAGATAGCCGCGACTCATTACTACATATTGGGCCAGTTTGGGATTTTAATTTAGCTTTTGGAAATGGTTATGATTGCAGAGGGCAGAATACAACCGGTTTTATGAAAGATTACAATAAGGATTGTGAATCAAGTAATTTTCAAATTCCTTTTTGGTGGGACCGCTTGCTAGAAGACGTTGCTTTTCAAAATGAATTGAACTGCCGTTGGCGAGCACTTAGAGCGGGGCCATTACACCTCGATACCGTTTTTCAATACATTGATCAGAGAACGCTATTACTTGAAGATGCACAGGCTCGAAACTTTGTGCGATGGCCTGTCTTGGAACTTACACTTTGGCCTAACCGATACCACGATGATACTTACACAGGAGAAGTAACTATTGTTAAAGATTGGATCAAAACTCGGTTTACTTGGTTGGACGAAAATCTCTACGGAATTTGTAATAACATGGAGATCAAAGATCCGAATAAGTTGCAAACTTTATTGTATCCAAATCCAACTTCTGGAACAAGTACTTTAGAATTTTATCTTCCACTTAGAAGTAAAATCAATCTGCAATTATTTGATATGCAAGGACGACTCCTAGATCGTTTGATAGACAAGGCTGTAGGAGAAAAGGGAAGCTATTTGTATCCCATCGATCTTTCAACTTACCCCAAAGGAATTTACATTTTAAGATTAAACGCCGTGAATGAAAGCCAGACGATTCGTTTGATTCGACTCTAGTCTAACACAATTTCGGTACATTACTTACTCGTATAGGATAAAATTCATTTTATCACTATGTGTCTTTTCCTTCTCTTCTACGTCTTAAATCAGTATAACCTAGCAATTCTTTAGGTTATTAAGACCCTCTCTAACATATCAACAACCCCAACATTCGACCTCAAATACTACTTTAGTGTCAAACTGATTGGCTAAGAATTTGTAGCAAATTCTATAGAATAGCTATTTTGTTGCCCAATTATATTACTTATGAGATTACTACTAATAAGCATCCTTTTTATTTGTTGCTCCCTTTTGGGTAAAGCTCACGGACCTGTTCATGCTCAGATCGATTCGCTAAGTAAGCAGATCGCGAAGTATCCAGACAGCCTTAATTTATATTTTGAAAGAGGGATTTATTATCAAATTGATGAAGACTATGCGCGAGCTGTCGCTGATTTTGAAAAGGTACTCATCATGGACAATGAAATTTATACCACTTACTTTCCTTTGGCAGAAATCTATTTAGAGACAGCGCAATACGAACTTGCTTCTAGTTATATTGACAAATATATTTTACACTTTCCAAAGCATGCGAATGGCCAAATTCTTTATGCAAAAGTCCACTTAGCATTAGGAGAGGATGATAAAGCGATTGTTGGTTTTGATAATGCCATTGCGATTAAAAAAGATAAGGCAACTCCAGAAGATTTTATTCACTTGTCAAACGTATGGCGGATTCAAAATCCAGAAAAAGCTTACAAGGTATTGGAAGAAGGCGTACGAAAAATTGGTCCTTATGTGAGCATGCAAAAGCACTTGGTTGACTTGGCCAATGAACACGAATGGTACGACCGTTCTATGCAAACCATCAATGCTATTTTAGCCAAAGCGATACGGAAAGAATACTGGCTTTTGCAAAAAGCAAATGTACTTCAAAAATTAAGTAAACACGAAGAAGCAAAAACAGTCTATCAAAATTGCTTAGCAGAAATAGAAGGTTTGAAACCTAAAATAAAAGAAACGGATTACGTTCAGTCAATTGCTATAAAAGCAAAGTTAGCACTAGACGCTTTGTGACAAACATACTAACCACACACACCTACTAATCATGAAACTCCCACATACGCTCTTTGTTCTACTTCTCTTTGTTGCTTCACTTAATGCACAATCTTTAGAGAGAGGACCTTATCTCCAATCTGGAGGAACTACCAGTATTATCATAAAATGGCGAACGGATACTCCTACCACCAGTAAGGTTTGGATCGGCACCCAATTGGGTAGTTTAAACACTATTTACACGGTCGAAACCAACTCGTTTGTCGATCATGAAGTATTCGTCAACAATCTGAATCCGGATACGAAATATTATTATGCAGTAGGTTATGAGGAAATCAAACTCGCAGGAGGAGATAGTGATCACTTCTTCATTACTGCACCAACTGTAGGCGCACAACACCCGATCAGAGCATGGGTGTTGGGTGATTGCGGAACAAGAGGAAGTGGTCAAACTGCCGTACGAGATGCTTTTTATGAATACAATAATGAGGAGGAGCTTGACATGATTCTATTACTTGGTGACAATGCTTATAGTGATGGTACAGATGATGAGTACCAAGGCGCTATTTTTGAAATGTATGCCGAGGTGGTGCCACAAATACCAATGTGGTCTTGCATGGGCAATCACGATTACCGAAGTGCTGATATTGAGAATGAATCGGGACCATATTTTGATATTTTTACCTTTCCAGAAAATGGTGAATTAGGAGGTGTGCCTTCTGGATTAGAAGCTTACTATTCTTTTGACTATGCCAATGTACATTTCATTGTTTTAGACTCGGAAGCTTCTGATAAAGATCCGGGAGACCCACAATTGGTTTGGTTAGAAAATGATTTAAACTCAACGAATCAAGATTGGATTATTGTCATGTTCCATCATCCTCCTTATTCCAAAGGAAGTCATGATTCGGATGAAGGAGGTGCCTTGATTGAAATGCGAGAAAATGTATTGCCAATTCTTGATGCAGCTGGGGTCGATCTAGTACTGTCAGGGCATAGCCATAGTTATGAGCGATCGTATTTACTTAATGGACATTATGGAGCGTCAGACGAGCTAGAGCCAGAAATGATACTGGATGATGGTGACGGGCAAATAGAGGGTAGTGGTGCCTATCAAAAAACAGCGCTTGGTGTTGAAGCGAATAAAGGAGCAGTATATATTGTGTCTGGTAGCGCAGCTAAAGTCTCAAGTGCTGACCTCGATCATCCGGTTATGTATTATAGTAAAAAAGAGTTAGGATCTGTATTGTTAGAAATTGAAGGGGATCAACTAGATGTTGAATTTATAAATGACGATGGAGACATAACGGATCACTTCACAATGATAAAAACAGGTTTGTCTGAAGGTGTTCCTCCAACGGTATCTATTGTCGATCCGATTGCCAATCAAACTTTTTTAGAAAATGAGGTAATTTCAATTACGGCGAATGCAACCGACTCAGATGGAACGATAACCAAAGTGGAATTTTTTATTGACAACAATTATCTAATGACTGATTACTCGGTGCCTTATGTCATTGATTGGACTGCGATTGGAATTGGAGCTTATTCACTAACGGCAGTCGCAACAGATAATGATGGGAATACTACGACTTCAACACCTGTAAATGTTTCTGTAATTGCAGACGAACCGGGAGCGCCAGGGATTTCTGTTTCCAGTTGTCCTACAAATATTACATTACCCTGCGTGGATGGAGCTGGAGCAAATGCAAGTTGGAGCTTACCCGTTTTTGAATCAGATTGTACGCCAGAGCAAATTCCAAATTGTGAGCTTCCAATCGATATCGCAGAGACGACTTACCTCGGCACTTTTGACGGAAGTCATTTTTACCAAACAAATGATCCCATGAAGTGGACCCTTGCAAAAATATTCGCAGAAAGTATTGGTGGTAACCTAGCAACGATTAATAGCATCGAAGAAAATAATTTTATTGAAGAATTAATAAGTGATAATAGTTGGATTGGTTACAACGATGAATTAATTGAAGGGCAATTTGAATGGGTAAGTGGCGCCGCAAATACTTTTGAGAATTGGGGCGAATTTCAGCCGAGTGGTAGCAGTGGAAGCTCAGATGATTACACTTTATTTTCTGCATCTAATGGAACTTGGAATGACAAAGGAGATTATAAAAACTTGGCCATTATTGAAATCCCTTGTCCGACAATTGGAGGAGGTGATAGTGGTTTGCAAATTACACAAACTGGAGGCTTCGTAAATGGTGCGCTTTTTCCAGAAGGGACAACCACCGTTAGCTATCAGGCAAGTGATGCTTGTGGAAATACGGCTAGTTGCATTTTTGAAGTGACGGTAAACTCATGTGCACCACCATGTTCCATTACCGCTACTGCGACTAACGTACAGTGTAGTGACAATGGAACACCGACTGATGCTTCCGATGATACTTATTCTTTTGACTTGATGGTGAATGGTGAAAGTGCAGGCACTGGTTGGACGGCAAATGGCCTCACAGGAGTATATGGCCAACTTCTAAATCAAGGACCTTTCAATGAACCTAGTGGTACCAATGTAAGTTGGGATATTGCCGCAATTGGAAATCCGGATTGCACAACGAATATCAATTTTGTAGTTCCATCATGTGCTGTTGATCCAGCGCCTTGTGATCCGATACAAATTGAAGATTTTAATTGGATGCTGAGTGCTGAAAATGCAATGTATTACTTGTCAGATGATAAAGAAACCTGGGAGGATGCTGCCGCTATCTGTGAATCCTTGGGAGGACATTTGGTGCATATTAATTCGCAAGCTAAAAATGATTTGTTATTTGCGGAGTTAGCTGATTTTAATAATTATGTCCTTATCGGAATGAGTGATCATTTGGAAGAAGGAACGGTACTTTGGTCAGACGGTTCTGCTTTGACTTATGACAATACTGAGTCGAACTCAGATAATAGCAATAGCAGAGATTTTGGATTGATGAACTCATGGACAGGAACTTGGAATTTTGTGAATAAGTACGTTCAGAAAAAATTCATTTTGGAAATACCTTGCGGAACTCCGATAGAGGGGATACAGAATTTGAGAAATACAAGGGTTGCTACTTCTGCTGATTTGCATCATGATTTAGCTGAACTACAGGAAAGCGAATTGTCAAATACCATTCAACTTTTTCCTAATCCGGTAAGAGATGTATTGAATCTTCATTTTGTTGGACACAAAGAAAAATCAAATGTCTTATTGAAAATTATTAGTATGGACAATAAACAACTTTTGACTCAAAGTTATTCTATTAAAAAAGGAATGAATGCTTTGGAAGTTCCAACAAGTCAATTGTTTTCGGGGTCATATTTCTTGCAACTAATAATGGACGATAAAGTGATAGTCGAGCGGTTTGTGAAATAACATATTTCGTTTATCGTAAGCATAATGTCGGTGTTTGTTCCAAAGTCAAAATAATTAAGAGCATGTTTAAATTTAGTTTCCTATGAAAATCAAGAGTTTATGGTTCTCGCTAACAATTTTTTAATGAGTTTAGCGAGCTAACTGAATTCCAAAATTGGACGCGAGGTTCATAAAACATTGATTTGCAATTAAATGGAAATTTAAACGTGCTCTTACTTCAAGTTTCACTATAGTCTTATCTTGTTCGATAGAATTATAGTGAAACTTGATTTAGATATTTTTTAGAACAAACAGTCAAATGAAAAAGAATTCCATCGCTTCTTTTATTCTCGTATTTTTTTCCACCCT
>CALGLS010000403.1 GCA_937959375.1 uncultured Saprospiraceae bacterium | reverse complement strand
CCCAATGTAAACTCACTACTAAATGCCGTTTCCGGTGTTAGTTCTGTATTTGGCAAAACCGCTTTACTACCGTTTACTCTTACCTTCGCAAAGTCATCAATGTTAGGTGATCTAAAAGCTTTGGATGTTAGTAAATGTACCTGCCATTTGTTTTTAGTGTTGAGCGTCAAACCTGCCCCCCAAGTGAGGTCACTGTTATTTGCAGTTACTCCATCGTTGACATAAGCATCTGGCCAAGAAATTAAATCCAAGTCAGAGTCTTTATAACGTGCGAACAAATCTATTTTTGAATAGCGTACTCCGGCATTGAAAACAAGCATGGAGTCCAGTCCTTTCCAACGATAATTAGCATATCCTGCATAGCTTGCCATTGTACTTAAGTCACTAGGATATCTTGTAAATACACCTTCACGGAGTTCTCCCGTTTTTACATTTATTTCTCCAGCATCGGAGTAAACCTTATTGAAGTTTCCATCAAAACCATATGAGAACGTATGCTTAGAACTTGCGTCTAAATGTTTTTCAAAATCTCCCGTAAAAGAATAAACGTGTACATCTTCTAAATTAAAAGTACGGTGTACTTTACGGTATTTTCTTTTCAATCTGTCTTCTTCTATTTTTTGATATGCAGCTATAATAATTGCTTTATCATGAAGTGGTCTTTTCTTAAGTGATTTCATTTTCAATGAAGCCAACATTCTTTTTTGTGGACCATAATACCATTCTGCCCATTTCAATTCTTTTGCCTCACTTAAGGTATCGGATAAATTATCATAACGTGGCACATTACTCGAAGAAGAGTATTGGAAATTAGCAATAAAGTATACATGATCCGAAGGCTGGTATTTTACTTTTTGTAAAAAATCAATCTGACCATAACCTGTACCTTGTTGGATATTTGGATCTGTACTTGCTCTAACCATATCCACTTCGTTGCGTTCCACATAAAACCGTCGTTTCCCAAAGTTAGGATAAGCATCTGGACGTTTTGACCCTGACTTCATATCACCGTATTTGGCATACGTTAAGCTAGTGAGCGAAGCCCATCTTCTTACACCATATTCTAAATCTGCATGGATCGTTTTTTCGACATTGGCACTAGTAAAACGTGTAAAGACATTGGTCTTTAAAATTTTATCTTTTGATGTATCAAACAATATTTTTGGATCGCGCGATCGAAAATGAATAACACCACCTAGCGCCTCACTTCCATACATCAAAGAACCTGGTCCATAAATTACCTCTGCGGCTTCTAACATAGAAGCATCAACTGTAATGGCATTTTGCAAATGACCATTTCTGTAAATCGCATTATTTAGTCGAACACCGTCTAAAACTAGCAATACCTTATTCGCTTCAAATCCTCTTACGATTGGACTTCCTCCTCCGCCTTGAGACTTCTGAATGTAAACATCCCCATGCTCTCCCAGTACATCAGCTGTCGTTTGAGAGTTACGAGATTGAATTTTCTTTTGATCGATTCGATCTATCTGAAATGGCAGTTCCTCTTCAGCCGATTCGGTTCGACTAACCACCACGATTCCTTCAATGATATTGTTGGTGTAAAGTTTAACAATTCCTCCGCTCTTTCTGAGTTGGTGAACAGGAACCTTTACTGAGTTGTAACCTACGTATGAAAAGTTGACGATATCACGATGAGCTATATCCGTCACTTCGATTTTACCATTGTCGTCAGTGAGTCCATTAAATTTCTGATCGATAAAAACAGTAGCGTAAGCCAATGGCTCATCCGTATCACCGTCTAGTACAGTGATAACAATGCCGTAGAAATCGTTAAGTTCAGTATGTAAAGTGGAATTGAGATTGGTGTGGGCAGCAGTCGAAAAAGGCATCAAAAAAGCTAGGACAACTAGGAAATTAATCCAGTTACCAAAAAACCGCTTTATTTTGAATGTATTATTGTTTGTCTTTTTGGCTACCACGAGTTTATTTTCGGGGGAGTTTTATTGTGAAAGTGGTCCCCTCATTTTGTACAGATTTATTGACAAATATCCTGCCAGAGTGGTAACTTTCTATAATACGCTTGGCCAGTGAGAGGCCTAATCCCCAGCCTCGTTTTTTGGTGGAGTAACCCGGTTGAAAGACTGTTTTGAATTTTGAAGAAGGAATACCCGCTCCAGTATCGCTGATATCTATGTTGACATATTGTTTATCCGTATATATTTTTGCGGTAATTTGTCCCTTCCCACCCATTGAATCTAGTGCATTTCTAAGCAAATTCTCGATTACCCAATCAAAAAGATGACCGTTGATATGCACAATTTGTGGCTCGTGATCCACTCCTGGGAAGTCAAATACAACTTTTCGAGGTGAGCGACGCTGCATGTAAACTCTGCATTCCTCTAATTGTTCGTAAACATTAATCGGGTCTAGTGTCGGGTCCGAGCCAATTTTTGAGAAACGATCGGCAATGAGATCAAGACGTTTGACATCATTGGTGAGTTCCTGTAGGACTTCTTGAGTATCTTCCTTGTCCTCATGCATTATTTTCAGGTGCTCAATCCAACCAATAATGGCAGAAATTGGAGTTCCTAGCTGATGTGCGGTTTCTTTGGCCATACCTGCCCATACTCGGTTTTGTTCGCCACGGCGAGCGGAGCTGAAACCAAAGTAGCCGAAAGCGATAAATGCTCCAATTAGGATAATTTGAATGATTGGGAAGTATTTTAACAAGCGGAGTAAAATGGAGCTTTCGTAATAAATTTTTTGAGAATCAATTAATAAAGGCTCCGTTTCTGAATCCATATATGCTTCTAATTTTTCCTGAAGGAAAACAGGATCCTCATCTTCCTCTTCTCCAAAATTTCGAGCATCTATAATTACTCCAGCTTCACTAACCAACATCATAGGAATGGTCGTGTTCGTCTCTAATAATTTAAAATGAAGCGTAAGGTCACAATTCAGCTCATCAATAGAAACGTCCTCGTCCGTCAGTCTACCTAAAGCAGTAATAGTCAACTCTACCCGATTCCGTTCTTCCTTCGCTAGTTTATTCGCTACGTAAGAAGTATACAACATCGAAATAATAATGATGACTATCCCAGCAATTGCCAGAGACCATTTCCACCTAGATTTCTTATCGTAAAGATCCATCGATTTATTTTAAGCTTTTCTTGTTTTCGTTTAAATACGACTTGGTGCGAAGTTGTGCATTTTTTCGAATATTCGCATAGAACAAGTTATAATCTGCAATATGGTAATTTTTGAAACGAATAAAGGCAGAACCGAAGAATTTAGGTTTTGAAATCCAAAGCAAACCTTGGTGTACTTGCGCATCTGTAATTCCAATTTTTAGTCCTTTTTTAAATTTTCGTAAAACCGTTCCTTCATTCTTCTCCTTTGCAACATAGCTTGAGTCTGTTCTCCAACTTAACGGATTAGTGACCGCAAAGTTATTTGGAGCCATATGTTTTCTTGGATAATATCCTTTTTCGTAAGAACGCCAGCTACAAAAACAACCTGTCTCTTCGGGTGTTTCACAGACCTTGATACTTTTGAAAGACGATGGCTCTATTGGCATTCCTACCAAATACGCTACTACCAGTTTTTCCTGCAAAGGCTTTCCTTCAAAATAATCTTTTAATAATTGCTCGGCATGATTGGTTCCTTGACTATGACCTGCGATGATAATGGGACGTCCTTTATTGTAATTTTTCAGATAGAATTCAAAGGCTGTTTTTACGTCTTTATAGGCTAATGCAAATGCTTGATCTGCATTGGTTTTTTCTTTCGAGAAATACGAATGATAATGTGCTTGTCGGTAACGCGGTGCATAAACTTTTCCGGCTCCATTAAAGACAGAGGCTTGAAAAAGAATGGCACCTTCGTCTGTCTTTTTATTTAGCTTTTCATCATGAATTGGACCGTTCCATTTGTCCTCTCCTTTTCGGCCCACGTAAGTAGTTGGATGCAAATAAAACACGTCGACTGCTGCATTTTCCTGTTCGTCTTTCAAATAAGATTCTGGTGTACGATCCGCTAGATCTTTTTTATCGGGAAGTGCTGCCCAACTTTTATAATCAGAATAATCAGGGGCTAGTGGAACAGGTAGTTCACCATAGCTTGTTTCTGGAATTAGCCATTTGCTACAGCTATTACCGACTGAGATTACGAATAGGCATAAGAGAATTGATGAAATTTTGAAACCAGTTTTTGACATATTTTATGATCGGGGTGTTAATGTGATCTTAAAGTGCTTAGTAAATGTACGTAAAACCAGTAAAAAGTATTGTTTTGTAGGGGTAGTAAGTCCTAAAAACGTCTTTATTAAAGAGAAAGAACCTAAGGTACTATCTTTAAACTTAAAAATTTATGACTCGAATAATTACATCACTATTCTTACTTTTCACTTTAACTGTTACAGGATTTTCTCAGGAAGACAGTACGGGTTACGATGCAATATCCTCAGTTGTAGAAGACTGTCAAACGGCGGCTATTAGTAGTCAAACTAAATTGATTCAAACGGAATTTTATGAGACAGAAAAGTTAATTGAAAGCTTAGAAAAATGGTCTACTGGATGTGGCGAAGTAGAGCCGATTCAGCGGATGAGAATTTTGATAAAAATCAATCAACAACAACTCACCGAATCTGATTACCGCAAGTACATTATCAACCAAATTGAAAAGTTCAAAGATCGAGTGATTACCTCTAAAGAATCTGACTATCAAAATGTTTATGAAGCGCATGAAGGCTACTTCAGTTATGTTCCCTTGCGCGGAACTTTTGATGCAAAGACTAAAGAGGTTGCCAAACAACTTTTAGAAGCACAAGAAAAGGGAACAGCTACTTATACATTTGCATTACTTTTTTCTGAGGATATTGATGCATTTGATGCTGAAATTTCGTCAAAAGAAAATGAATTGTACGAAATTTACAGGAGTAGTAGAGTGCAAGAAGAAGAGGATGATTATGGTGATGACTGGGATGGATCAATACGACTTGGAGGAGAGTTAGGTTGGTGGATGCCAGATGAAAAACTGAGTGAGTTTTTCCATTCCAGCCCTTATCTCGGAATTAAGATAGGTGGTGCTTTTAATCACAATTGGAGTGTTGACTTCAATGCAAATATGATGATACTAATTAAAGATGAAGATTACCGAATAAACGTTCAAGACTCCATTCAAGAAACGGACAGCGATCTTATTTTTTCTATTACAGCTGCTATTGTTCGAACTCAAAAACTTAGTGAAAAATGGTTTCTCGATGGCTCTGCGGGGATTGGTGTTAACGGTATGAATACCGACATCCCTCTTCCGGTGGATGAAGAAAGCGAGGACGATGAAAATGAATACAATACGCTTCTCACGTTTGATTTTAATGTTGGTCTTACGATCCGGAGAAAACTACAGAATCACATGCTCGGAATTAATTGTACTTATCACTATACTCCTTATGGTTTGGATCGGCGATTGGTAGATGTTTTTGGTGATCAGTCACTTCGGGTTGGTTTGTTGTTTATGTTTTAGAAAAACGTCGTACCTATTAATTCACTTTTGATGAAAATTCCACTATCGTAATTTTCACCATGGAGACATGAAGGGTACGGAGACCCCCTAACGAAAAGAACAGGGAGAAACTCTTTTAGCTAAAGCTAAAATCAATGAGAGCATAGAACCACCTTCATACAAGTAAAAAGAAACTTCTCAGCTCCTACTTCCTTCTTCCATCCCTTTCCCCTATCTTTGCAGCATGTCAATTGATATAAGTGCTAGGCCAAAATTAATTTACAGCGTAATTGCTGATTCTTTTCAGGGTATTCTTCCTATTTTTTCGGCTACAGCCAAAAAGGATGAAGCCGAAAAAATAGTCGACTAAACTAAAAATAATTCACCAATTAATGTTAAAATAATTATGTCCCAGCACTTAGCAAAATTAGATATTCGAAAACGTTCAC
>CALGLS010000402.1 GCA_937959375.1 uncultured Saprospiraceae bacterium | reverse complement strand
TTATCCTTGCTTGATTCCAAAAGTCCAGGAAAGGCTTCTTGTGCATCATTGTTTTTGTAAAAGAACCAAACATCATTTTTACCTGCTTCACCATATTCTGCCAAAGCAGTTGGACCTGTTATCAATACTAGTGAATCAAATTGCGGGATAGCTAAAATTTCATCTGGCCATACACCAGCTTCGGTTTGATCTAATTTTTGATCATTTAGAAAGCAGAGTGGTGCGTTTAATTCACAAGCGATGTTGAAATTTACGTTGCGCATAATAACAATGTCTTCCTTTTTGGTATTAGATACTGGTAGCTCTACTTCATCATATTTAAATTCAAGCAATACTGCATCGTCAGTTGTCTCATTGTCAGATGTTGTTTCTTTTGCGAGAAGACTGATTTCTTCATTATTGTAATTGTAGTAATAAAGATAAGCACTCTTGACGCCAAATAATTTAAGAGATAATTTTTCATCCAAAATGAAAAAAGAATCAACTTCTGATAATGCTCGAATAGCAGGTGGATAACAATGGCCTTCAGGTACTTCAAGGTATTGGTCGTTCAAAACATGATAGGCTTTTTTATCATCATTACAGTTATCTGATGAGATTGTAATCCCACCACTTTCAACACCCAATGTTTCAGGCTCTTCACCTAATTCACGAATTTCTGCTTTGTGCAAAACGTTAAAAGTATGCTGCGTTAGTTTATCATCTGGATTAGTCTCTTCTTCAAAAGGCCACCAGCCTTTCTTTTTCTTCTTATCTTTCGTATAGATTTCGTAAGCCCCCCAAGGATCAACTTGATTGTACTTTTTCTCAAATTGTTCAGAATTCAAGCGATGCATAGAATGTACATCTTTTGGGGCTATTTTTTTTGCGTTTAATTGTTCTTTAGTAATGATCTCTTCGTTAAGAAAAAATCGTGTTTTGTCATCTGACGAATCTGCCATGAGTACAGCCTTGTTGTTCTCATCTTTTTTGAAACCGACTTTTCCGATCATGCTTGGTTTGTCAAAAGTATTGATGTAGGGGTAAGTTACATCAGATTTAGGTTCGCCTTCGCTTGGAAGTATGATAGAACGATTCTTTCCACTACCACGTATGTCAAATGGTTTTTCCCGATTCCAGTCAAGTGAAATTGTAAGATGAATCAATTCGTCAATTTGGATCATGGAAGACATGGATGAAGGATGATCAGAGGTTCTAAGGTCAGCTCTAATGCTTTCCAGTAATCCAAAAGGAGAGTATGAGATCCCAGTAAATTCCGCAATTACATTTTGTTTAGCAAAGGCAGCTTTTATTTTGTCCAGTTGCTCTTGAGTAGTTGATGGTGTGATGACAAAAAGCATCGCTTCGGCTGGTGTAATTTCTTCAGGGAATCCTCCCGTGTTCACTGGTTTTTCTAAAGGGTTGGTAAATGCAAAAAGTAATAATCCTGTAAAGATGAGTGAAGAGAAAGCTAGACTTTTCTTACTTCGTGATGCGGATTCGGAGTAGCCGAATAGTCGTTTGATTCGGGTGGTAAAGTTCCCGGTTTTTCCTGTTGCTGACATAGCTAATATATTTTTTGTTGTTAAAAATGAAGATTGAATATGCGTTAAAGTTTTAGCGTAGAGTAGTGGGTCTTTGCAAGCTTTTACAGCCATGTCATCACAGGCGTGCTCGCGGATTTGACGAATGTTTTTGGAAATCCACCAGATTGCTGGATGGAAAAAGAAGATGATTTCCAAAAGGGATTGAATAATGTTGACCAAATAGTCAGAGCGTTTGATGTGTGCCAATTCGTGTAGCAAAAGTGCTTCCACCATATCAGGTGTTAGATTTGTAAACATGCCAAGTGGTACCAAAATAATTGGTTTGAAATGTCCCATCGTTACCGGTTCACTGACCAAAGCAGAATTGAAGAAAGCTACATTTTTTTGAACACCAATTTTTTGTTTTAGATTTTCAAGGCGGTCGAGCCAAAATGTTTCTACCGGACTCAGCGCTTTAGTTTTTAAACGACGGACTTGTAACCATCCAGCAATAAATCGTAGGATTAAAAGTAGGGTTCCGATTAGCCAAAGGATAACCAAAATAGGAAGGTAACGTTCAAATTGATAAAGTCGTTCGTCCCAAGTTAGTGCTGTCTTTTCTACAGTTGGTTTCGTGAAATATCGATTGTTCTCAGTCGCAATAGTGACCGGACTTTCGGAATTCATCTCAGCTTCTAGTGGTGCTAATTTTATGGCCTGATCAAAATGATCGAATTGTTGCGAAAAGGTATAGCCACTCCAAAGACAAATAATAATTAGACTAAGTACAGCGAAACTGTAAGCAAGATTACTGCTATGTTTTTCTGCAGATTTCAAGACCAATTTTAAGAGTAAAGCCACCAGTGTGATTTGCCAAGAGGCATGCAAAAGCGTCCAGCCAATGCTATGTACCACGGGGTTGGCGTATAATTCCTGAATGAAATTCATAGCAATTTATTTAGTTTTCTTTTTTTGTTGATCCAGCCATTTTTGGAGTTCTTCCAGCTCTTCTTCCGAGGTTTTTGATTTACCTAATGCATGCATCACCAAGTCCATCGGCGAACCTTCAAACACGTTGTCTACGAATTTGCTAAACATACCTTGTTTGATATCCTTTTCTTTTGGAACGGCGGTGTAGAGATGCGTTTTTCCTTCTTTCGTGCGTGTCAACATTTTTTTGTCATCATGCATGCGCTGCATCTGTTTGAGTATGGTTGTGTAACCCACTTCTCTTTTCTTAGAGAGTAGTTCATGAATTTCTCGTACGGTAGCGGGTTGGTGTTTCCACAAAATTTGTAGAATTTCCAGTTCCGCTTCACTTGGTTTGAATACTTGTTTTTTTGACATGTTGTGTTGTTTTTACGAGTTGGTGGATGGTTTATTTTATGTCGTATTTCAATTTAATTTCTTTTCTCTTTTCATCATCAGCCAATTCAAATCCAAAACCGTTTTGACTTCCGAAGATTTGGTAGCCATATTTTAATCCATAGAGTCTATCAATAAGCATTTTAAATGGAACAACACTCAATTCATTTTCTTTAACTGCCTTTTGGATAATCGGCAAATATTCAGTCATCATTTCTATGTTAGAATGTTGAATAACTGACCACATTACACTTTCAAATTTTTCGCCTACTATTGTACGTCCAATGTATGTTTTATGTACTTTGAAAAGTGAGTCAATTGCATGTTGATTTTGTATATCTAATTTCCTTTGTTCTGATGAGTTTTCGTCGTTTGATTTATTCCTATATGCTTTGTCATCCAATGAGATATTGTTTATCTTTTTGATTAAGTTTAAATTCAAATTATTCGTTTTACTGTATTCAGCAATATCAAATGTTTTTTCTTGAATTTTATTGGCTTTGCATTGTTCTAATTGTCTTATATAATCCTTTCTTATGATATCATATTTTGGATTTTTCTCAACTTTTTTTTCAATGTACATGCTAAGGTCGCAACTCCCTTCTGCAGTTTCGAATTTTTGAAAGACCATCTTTATATTCTCTTCACTTTCTTTTAAAGTTAGAAATGCAGATAAAATATTGAAATAATCTGAGGAGCTAAAGTTTTCGGGATTATTCTTTGTTCCAGATTTGGTTTCTTGAATAATTATAAGAGCATAGTCAAAATCCGTCTTTGAAACTTGAGTTTTTTTTGTTGGTTCATAGTTCAAGAATTGATTTTCAAAATTCGAATATTCAAATCCTGTTGCGTTTTGGCCATTACAAAAGTAAATGCTGGTTATAAAAATAAATAGTAATAAATTTTTCATTGTGGTTGTTGTTTTTATGATTTGATAACACAAATATAAACGACAACTGTCGTAGATGCAAGTTATTTACGACATTTGTCGTAATAAAGTTTTTGGAAAGGAGGATT
>CALGLS010000401.1 GCA_937959375.1 uncultured Saprospiraceae bacterium | reverse complement strand
TGGTTGCCATCTATGAAAAGTTTTCAACTTGCTTTTGCATTGCAAGACTATTCATTGGCTGATAAACAAAATTATGCTTACATGATTGAAGGCCTAGACGAAGATTGGATTTACATAAAGGAAAATTATTTGCGTTTTAATCAATTGCCTTACGGTAATTATAATCTTAAAATTAAAGGAATTGGAGGTAAAGGAATTTGGTCTGCTCCAATGAATGTTGCACTTAACGTTGTTATACCCTTTTACAAAACCTGGTGGTTTTTAACCCTATTTGTCTTGGCCTTGGCAGCTCTGATTTATCGTATTTTTAGATGGAGAGTAAGCGCTCTCGAAAAGGAAGTTGCAAGACGAACGCAACAAATCGAAAATGATCGCCAGCTTATCCAAACTCAATATGAAGAACTAGAACTCCTCAATAAAGCAAAGGATCGTTTTTACACCATCATTGCACATGACCTTCGTGATCCAGTTATTTCCTTTAGAGGTATTGCTGCAAAAATTAATTATCTAGTTCAACGGAATGAACCTAAGCGTGTTTTTCAATTAGCTGAGTACGTAGAAGAGTCTGCAGATAACTTAAGTAAGTTACTCGAGAACTTATTGTCATGGGCAGAACAGCAACGCGGAGAACTACTCTTCCGCCCAAGTAAACATAAATTTGATAGTCTTGTAAAAGAAGTATTCCAATTATTGAATCTCTTCGCTTCAACCAAGAAAGTGAAGTTAAGATACATTGGAAACGCTGAAGCTATAATTTTTGGAGATTTTCAAATGCTAGCGACTATCTTAAGAAACCTTGTGCATAATGCGATTAAGTTTTCTCACCCCGATGGAACTGTTATTGTGGATTGTCAACTGGTGGATGAATACACTGTTTTTACGGTATCTGACTTTGGGGTCGGCATTGAAAGCAAGGTGCTGAGCCAACTTTTTAAAATTAAAACAGCTCCTACCGAACTTGGTACACTAGGGGAGAAGGGGACTGGCCTTGGATTGGTTCTATGTCATGACCTTGTACAAAAGCATAAGGGAGGTATTACAGGACATAGCGAAAAGAACAAAGAAACTGTTTTTACAGTCAAGATTCCGCTTGATCCTAATATCGATTCATGAGTTCATTTAAGTCACTTATACACTTAAAAGTGCCATTCATGTATTATATTCTATTCTTATTTGATTTTTTGTTATATTTGGTTGTAAATTTAATGGATCAATTTCCTTGTACAATTTCCTTGTACAATCCTTAATTTTAGCAGGCCGTCCCATACTCCAGCTGCCTGAAAACCGAAACACTTTAACAGTTAGTTATATCAAAAAACTACGATTAATTTTTTGTTCTTTCTTACAATGTAAAAGAGAAAACTATCGGATTTGAAATTTTTGGAAAATTAGATGCATTATGAGATAAATCCTCATAACTAAATGGTTGCATTGTTTAGCACACAGAAAAAAATCGTCAAGAGCTGGTTGATTCCTATCAATCAGCTCTTTTTATTTGTGTTTCAACGCCAAGTACTTACATTGTCAAATAATTTAATGTAACAATGTAGGTACGTTTTCTCTATGTTAAAAAATGAAAAAAATTTTGCTGTTTATGATAAAGTCTCTTGGGCTTTTCCTACTTTTGTGTAACAGAAAAGGCTAACTGGGAAATCTTAACTCAGAAATCCTTTTGTTTCATTATTCTAACGGTTTTGGTATTCGCTATACTTTTGTCCCAAAAATAAATAACTTTTGGCTGTTGTTTTTAACAATAGCCTCATCACTATTACCTATAGTGGTATAGTATTTTATTTTTTGTAGTGACCTTAATAACCCTGATTGAAATGAAGAAAACAACTGTTATCCTACCGCTATACGTACATTCAACTGTGCGTAGTAAAACCCATTTTTATTTTAAATTTAGATGTATTTGAGCTGATGCTCAAAGCAATTATAAACATAGATTCCCAAATCTGCTGTTACGTAGCGTCAGATACGCTACTATTTATTAACCCCAATTAAAATCAAGAAAAGACCATTCAAAACAATTTCTCGCGTGTAACCGATTATTAATTTTTGACGGAAGTCTTTACACCACTTCATGACTAAAATTTGATTGAATTCAAATTTTTAACAGTATCGCTATGCCTTTGCTAAAGAAGGAATGGAAGTACGCTGTTGAAATTTCTTGTTCTTTAATAGACCATTTTTTAAACCTTTTAATTGAAATTATTTATGAAATGGATTAAACTTTTACGCACCTTTCACCTGGTAGCGGTCTTGGCCAATGCAGGGTGGAGTCAATGTCTTCCTACCGAGGTTGGACACAGCAGCACCTAATGACATTGATAAATGCTAAGGAGTATGCACGAATTTTATACTTTTTTAACTAAACCAAATTTTTATGAAAACGACTTATTTTTACTACAGTAAGGAAATTGTGTTTTTTCAACAGCTTAAACGCTGGAAGATATGTAACACCTTTCTGATTCTACTTCTCACACTTTTTACATTTTCTAATCAAGCCCTTGGGCAGTGTCCTAACAACGTTAGTACACCTTCGGGTTGCCCAACTGCTGAAGTTGGTGAAATTGATGCTTCTCAACCTATACCTTCTTCATTTTGTGTAAACCCAAGTGATGGAGGTTGTGGTACCATACGTTTTACCAATCTACCTCCTGCAGATCCTACATGTCAGGTGCAAGTCTGCTTTAAACCATCGCAGGGTTGCGGAGTGGCCGGAACCAATCTTTGTCTTTACGGAAGTGATGGTGCTGGAGGTTGTACCTTTTTACAAACCGGTTCCTCTGATACAGAAATTTGCCTACCATGTCCTCCAGGAGCTGCTACCTTTGAACTAACAATCTGTAGACCAGGTAATGGTCCCGTCTCGGCACAAGATTTATTTATGACCTCTTGCTGCGAATTGGATGTTACCTGTCCTCCAACGGAATTAGGTTCCGTTGAATGTAATGAGCTTGCGACTGATGTATTTCCTCCTGCAATGGACGAAGCTGCCTTCGAAGCTTTAGGAGGTAATATTGCAGACGATCCTGGGCCATGTGGAGATCTTGTAATTTCATCTGTTGATGTTTTTAATGGTAGTGCTTGTCCAGGTGGAATCATTACAAGAACTTATACCGTTTCTGACGACGAAACATCTACTACCTGTACACAAACAATTGCTGTTTTAGGAGATACCGAAGCTCCAATGGTAACTTGTACAGAATTCACAGAAACATTTACTGGATGCCCCGACCCAATTGGTCCTAATACACCTTCAGGAAACTGGATTTCACTACCAGCATCTGGAATGGTAGGAACAGCAGTCGGAGGAATTTATGTAGCGACCTTAGACTTTTCAACTTGTATTACTGACGCTTGCAATGGTTTAGAATATATGATTTCTGACTCTTATGAAGAGAATACAGTACCAGGCTGTTCTACGGATATCATCAATGAATATATGTTTAGAGATGCTTGCGGAAATGTGTCACCAGTTAAAGTTAACTTTAGAGGTACGATTCAATTTGGTGGCCCAGCTCCAGTAATTAGCTGCCCCGCTAGTGTATCCGTAGAATGTGGAGATCCAACGGATCCTGCTGCTACAGGAATGGCAACAGCAACTTCTGATTGTGGAAATCCAGCGATTGCTTTTGCTGATACTTCAGTACCTGGTTGTGGTAACACAGAAACGATTACAAGAACTTGGACAGCAACAGATGGGTGTGGTACTACATCAACTTGTAGTCAAACAATTACAGTTGAAGATACTACAGCTCCAATGGTAAGCTGTACAG
>CALGLS010000400.1 GCA_937959375.1 uncultured Saprospiraceae bacterium | reverse complement strand
GTCAGTTTGTGTTGGCACAAAGAGCACACGTTGCATCGAAAGCTGCTCTTCCAGTTTGGTTGGAGGCTCAGGTAGTTTCCAATCGATGCCACGCGTTTGTTCAATATTTCGTGCAGTGCCTTTCGGCAAAACCTTTAAAGCATTTTGGTAAAATTGTTCACTGGAAAATTCCATGACCTCCTCATGCATTCGGCCCTGATGACTTAGTTGTGCGTAAGCCCAATCCCAATTTTCAGCGATACAACGTTTGTACAGTCGCTCAAAAAGAGAGTTGCGACAATCATTCAAACCAATTGCTTTTAAATCTTCATCATCAATTTCTGACTGCCCTTTATCTTGTACTACAATCGCTGGCAACTGTTGATGGTCACCAATCAAAATAAACCGTTCAAAGAATGGGAGCATTCCAATAACCATCGGTTCTAGTATTTGACTCGCTTCATCGATGATTACCCGTTGGAATTTTTTGAAGTGCATCAACTCTTGCTTGTTGGCCATAGAAGCTACCGTTGCAACAAAAATGCGATGTGATTCCAACAACTCTTTTAGTTCAGCTCTATTGTTGATGTCATCCAAAAGCGTGTTGAGTAATCGGTCGTGGTATTTTTCGTTGGTAGAGTTGCGTGAACCTACTCGAATATATTCGTTGTGTGCTAGTTTGTCTAAACTATCAATCGCACCACAAATTTCATCCACTGCTCGATTGGTATAAGCGAGAAGCAAAATATTTTCGTCGGTTTCGTTGAGTAAATACCCGACCATGTTTTTGAGCATCATGCTCGTTTTTCCAGTGCCGGGTGGGCCCCAAAGTAGAAAGTAATCTTTTGCAGTCAATGCCTTTTGGAAAATCATACCCTGCTCTTCTGTCAATTCTTTTGGAGGTGCTATGATGATCTCCTCTGGTTGCTTTGGTGGAGTGAGCGTCAATAGTAATTCCTTTTTGTAATCTGGAAATTGCGCAAATTGAAAAAGTCCACGATACATCCCTGTAAAGCTCGAGTCAAAAAGATCGTGTTCTAAATTCCAATGGGTACCTGCATCAAACAAGCGAGTATTGAATTGGGGCGAACGAAGTTGAACAGTTACAGTGTCTTCATCCATCGCAGTGATACTACATTTGAAAATTTGATTATTGAGGACCGTGTCCGTTTTTTCAATGAAAGGATACAGCACGGCGATATCTCCTTTACGGAAATTAGCTAATGGGTTGGTACCTTCTGAGCGATTAAAAACAATCACAGGTTTTTCTGCCTTTGAATCGAATTGATTGATTTCGAGGTGACTCAAAATTTCGTAGTTCTCTCTTTTTTCATCAAAGTCATTTAACCACAAAGAAGCAAGTCCGTTTATTTTTTCAATGCCTTGAACACCTGTTTTGGCCAGTCGATGTTCCTTCGCAATAAAACTAGAAAAGGTGTTGAAATATTTTTGTTCCAAAACCGTCATGCCTTGATACACTTTTTCAAAAAGCGTCATATCTCTGGCTACAAATCCCTTGGCACTCGGAAGGAGTTTTGGCGAAAGCCTATTCAACAAACGCGTCTCACCTCTAGCCAATGCATATTCGATAGCGACCAATTGATTACGAACATTGAGGGCTTCGTATTGTTGTGCTTTGGTTACTGGTGCAAAACGCAAATTACGATCATCCACACCAGAGTAAAGAATATAATTGGTAGGTGAAAATTCATTTTTAAAAACCGACTTAATCATCAAATCGTACAACATCGTTTGAATGTAGTGGTTTTGATTCAAGCCCCATTTGTTGGGTTTAAATGTTTTTCCACTTTTCAATTCGACGATAGCAGTTTTACTGTTGCTGTCTGCCTTGTGATGAAAAATATCGAGTCGACCTTGCAAGCCATATGCCTCTGAATAAAAACTAGGCTCTAAAAAACAATTGGCAATTTCAATATCGTTTTTGGCAAAACCCTGATGCACCATTGTTTTTAGGTTGATAAAATGCTTTTGACATTTGTCCATGATTTCGCGAATGTCGCGATCAGAGAAAATGGAAAAGGCGAGCGGGTTAAGTCGAAATACTTTTGGAAAAATTTCTCTAAAACCGATATCCGGATTGCTCATCAGTTCATCCAAAAAGAAATTGGCAATGTTTCCAATCATTAATGGTGGACTGTAAGTAAATGGCAAATATTTTTTTAAAAGATAAAGCATGGGTTCTGCGCCAAAATCTTTAAAACATTCTGCGACAGCAGTAACATCCATCAAATAATCTGGTTCGATCACAAAAGCTTTTGGACGGAAGATTCCATCCTTGTCAACTTCAATATCAAGCAAGTTGACTACTACAGGAAAATCAAAATAATATTGTAAAACCTTGATGCTAGGATTGAAGTTTTCATTTCGGTCTGCAATGTTGTATTGGACCCAAATATCTTTTTGAGAATACTCTTCTGCGCGAACAAGCATCTGTGCTTTGGTAGGATCAATTTCCAAAACGACTACGCGCAAAGAAGCAATAAAACTTTTAATTTCGGTAGGCCCCTGTTTGTAAAATCCAAAAGGTGGTACAATCTCGTCTAAGTCCTCAGGAATCTCTTGGCTGTAAATGGCAGAGATGGATTCCGAGACAGCTTTGATTCCTAGTTTGTAAAGCACCTCCATAGGAATTACTTCTTTCTTCTGGCGAATCACCTGATTGACTGCATGCCTTCTATACTCATGGATAAAGAATTGCAATTGGCGACTCAAATCGAATTTGTGCCCCGCAAAAGCAATCCGTGCAAATAGGGTCGTAAACTGTAGTTGCTCTTCTCTAGTAGCTTCTACAAATAACTGATTCAACTGACGATAGAGCGCTTCGATTTTTTCCGAAAGGCTAATCGACTCATCTTCATCTACCTTCATGACCTCCCTAAAGAATAAGCGTGCAAGTTCCTGATTTTTCATAGGTGGTAAAAATAGGGAAAAGAATGGGAATAGGAATGGGAATTAGAGTGTGAATTAGAATTAGAATTTCCCGTTAATCGTGAAACCTACAATAAATACCATTCTATGTAGAATAACAACTAGGTAAGGTACAGCGCAGCGGGAACCGTATGTCCCCTCTTGAATGGGAATGGGAATGGGAATGGGAATGGGAATTTCCCCCACGACCGAGGGCCCGCGAAAGAAGGCCATTCTAACTCTAATTCTAATTCACATTCTAATTCCCAACCATTTCACTCAAATCCGCAGATCCCCGCCAATACATCCACCATTGAATCAATCCTCTCGCTACCATAAACACAAGTAAGGCAGCCCAGAGCCCATGATTTCCGTAAGGAAGACCAATGTAATAGGTCGCAATAAAGGCGATTAAACTTAGTAGCATTCCATTGCGCATCGCACGGGAGGCGGTGAGTCCGACAAAAATACCATCCCAGATATAGCAGGGCGTGGCGAGTATTGGGAATAAAACCATCCAGAATAAGAAGGGGAGTGTGGCTTCAATGACATGCGTTTGTTTGGTGAAGAGACCTACAATTGGTAAACTGAAAAACCAATAAATCAAGGAGTAAATAACAGCCATTCCCATGCCCATCATGAAAATGCTTTTGATGGCTTTGCGCAAATTCTTTCCGTCTTTGGCACCTTGGTATTTACCGACCAGACTTTCTGCTGCAAAGGCAAAACCGTCTACGCCGTAGGACATCCAGCCGACGAGTTGTAGTAGGATTACGTTGACTGCTAAGAGTAGCTCACCTTCTGCGGATGACTGGCTATGGAAAAATCCAAAGATTAGTGTGAGGCAAAGGGTGCGAATAAAAATATCGCGATTGATGACTAGAAATTTTTTGAGTTCGCTTATGGTCAGTAAAGCTTGTCGTTGATAATGTTCAAAGTAATTTCGGTAACGACTAAAAAACAAACCGATGCCTGCTATTAATCCAACGTACTGTGCAATCACAGTTCCCCAAGCGACACCTGCGACTTCCATTTTCAAATGCACTACAAAAACATAACTGCAAATAATATTTACTGCCGCAATAATGATGGTGAGTATCATAGGGTAAATTGCATTTTGCATACCAAAGTACCAACCCATTAACGCCATCAATCCTAAGGTGGCTGGTGCTGCCCAGATGCGGATGTAAAAGTACTCAGCGATATAAGGATACTGCGTTTCAGAAATGTTCATCAACTTAAAACTTAGTTCTCCAATCGGTACTTGAAAAACGAGTAGTATCGCTGCTACGGTTCCTACTACTAAGCAGGCTCGTCCGAGTGTATGAATGATGTTTGGTTTATCGTTACTACCGAATGCTTGTGCGGTCATACCCGTGGTACCCATACGTAGAAAACCAAAATTCCAATACAAGAAATTGAAGATCATTGCACCAACTCCAACTGCTCCTAGGTGTACATCCGATAACCGTCCCGTTAGTGCTGTGTCTACAGAACTGATTAGTGGAACGGAGATATTACTTAAGATATTGGGGATCGCTAGGCGGAGGACTTCTTTGTTCATTGGTTGGTTTTGAATTGTGGGTAAAGATGGGGTATCTTGCTGGGGTGACCAAGGAAAAGAAGAAAATCTATTCGTAATAATTTTTTATCTCTGTTTGTAATATGAAGAAAGTAATATTTGTGCTGTGCCGTGTTTTATGTTGCTCTTGCCAGAAACAAAAAATAGATACAGCTACTAACTGATTAACTTTCATTTTAGGGTGGTTTTTTAGAGGCTAATTGTTTTAATAATACGCTTATTTTTTTGATTGCCATCGAGCGTGATTTTTACCACAAAAGTCACAAAAGAAAACAAAAGAAAACAAACGATCCTTCTGACGCAGAGAGCAAATAAAAACTGTATTCGAAAAACCTAAATTGCTATTAGCGAAAAAACTTAGACGATCGTTTCACGATAAAACACTTTTGTTTCCTTTTGTTCCCTTATGTGGTTCAAAAAAAACTACCGCAAAACAACCAAACTCCCACGCTCCGTAACCACATGCTCCACCCCATAATCATCAACCAAACGCCCACGCGCCACCCAAACATAAACACCCTGCGCCACCACCTCACCCTCAAAGCGACCATCCCAAAGCACATCAATCGCATCCGACTCAAAAACCAACTCACCCCAACGATTAAAAATCTGTAAAGAATAATCATTCACCAAACAAGGCGTCATTTGGCGAAAGCCATCGTTAACGTCATCGTAATTAGGACTCATCGCATTAGGTGAATAGATCGGGCAATAATCAAAACAATCATTCAAATAAGCAACCTCAATAAAGTCCGTCCAACTTCCACAACCATTAGTTACAAAGACAGAGTAGGTCCCCGATTCGCTAACTTCAAAAATAGAATCCGTACTCCCATCCTGCCACAAGTAATCAGACAAATAAGCAGTGGCATCCAAAGTCACTGGTAAGCCAGCACAAAGCGTGGTGTCCGAACCAAGATCAACAAAAGGATCGCCCAAGACCTCAACAAAAATACTTTCGACAAGCTGAGTACATTCATTCACCATTACCGAAAAAGTATAAACGCCTTCATCCTCAAAGGTGGTGTTTTCGATTGCAACATTGAGTTCATTCGATTCA
>CALGLS010000399.1 GCA_937959375.1 uncultured Saprospiraceae bacterium | reverse complement strand
AAAACTGCCTCAATGGCAAAGAACCTGGAAGCCTTTGGTTTTTAGTTTTCTTCTTTTATTTACGCTAAGTTGGCAAACGGTTACTGCTCAGCAGTTTTGTCCCGCACCTGCCTTCTTACCTGCTCTAACTGTTGACGGGCCTTTAGGCACAGTCATTTGCGAAAGCGAAGATGTATCATTGTCTGTAACAGTAGAAGGAGGTTTTCCTTTAATGGGAACCGCTTGTGCTGTAAGTATAAACAGATTGTATCAAATTGATTTGTCTGACCCATACACTGCGCCTACTCTGGTTGGAGGACCGTACAATGGGTTCTTCTTTACAGGAGGTGACCTGATAAACGACGAGTTTTATGTGTTGGATTATTTTAATAATGGTCTTTATACAATAGATTCGGATAATGGCACTTTGAGTGGCCAAATAGGAACCACAACACCTCAAGCAGGTGAACGATGGTCTGGCTTAGCTTTAGATCCAACGACAGGATTAGCTTATGCAATTTCAAAAAGCGCTACAAATACAACATTATATAGCCTAGACTATGTCAACGGAGCGGTAACCGTAATTGGGTCTACAGGATTTAGTGGCGGTGAGTGGTTGGCAATTGATAATGATGGAAATGCTTTTGCAGCTACTGCAAATACTTTATACAGTTTAGACTTAGCAACTGGTAATGGGATAGCGGTAGGACCTACCGTGATCAACTCCAACTCTTCTGCTCAGAGTGCTGACTTTGATCCTGCAACAGGATTGCAATTTAATTTTGCACATCAACAGTTTACAAATAACCGTTTGTTTAACCTTGGGAATACCCAGACAGGTGAGTTTAATCCTTTACAACAACAGACTACTGGACAATTGGTTTTTACTGCTCTCGGAATTCCAGGTAACCAAACGGCCCTATACAACTACGCATGGAGTACTGGCGAAACAACAGAAGATATTGTTGTAAACGCCCCAGGTACTTACATGGTTTCTGTTACAGATCATTGTGGAACGGAAGTCGTAGAATCAATTACAGTTTCTCAAGATGTTCAAAACACTTCTACAAGTTGTAACGCGAATATTAATACCGGTCTTGGCCTCACAGGTACAGCTGTTATTTCTCCTGCTACAGTTTTGGAAGGTGAAAATGGTTGCCTCGAAGGTTACACCGTTGAAATTGGAAACACAGGTTCTAACGTAGCAGATTGTAGTATGATTGGACAAATGTTCGATGTAGAAGTATTTGATGCGGATGGAAATTCGGTTTGTTGGAATAGTGGTTGGACTTTTGAAGATAAGGTAGAGCCAGTTATTGAATGTACTAATTTAAGCATCGCTTGTACAGATGATTATGATCCTGCAACGATGGCAAACACTGGCGTTGTCGCTACAGATAATTGTACTGCAAACCCAACACTAACTTACACCGAAGTTGAAAACCTAGGTTGTGACGCAACAGGTGGATTCGGTACCATTACACGTACTTGGACCGCTACCGACGAATATGGAAATAGCAGCTCATGTACACAAACCTTAACCATTACAAGACCAACTTTAGCTGACCTTGTATGTCCTGGCAATTACGATGGAATGACCAATCCGGTATTCGAATGTAATGGCAACTGGACGCAAGATGATAATGGCCATCCCGCTCCTTCTGTAACAGGAGAACCGACTTTAAATAATACAACACTTGATAACGTTTGCATGTTTGATCGAACTTATTCTGATCAAGTATTTCCAAATTGTGGAGATGCCTTCGATATTGTCCGTACTTGGACTGTAATCGATTGGTGTAATCCTGATCAAATGGAAACTTGTATACAAACCATCAAGGTGATGGACAATACACCACCTACACTTACTTGTCCAGCCAATATAACGGATGGTGCTGGCAACAATTGTAACTCAAGTGTCATCCTCCCAGCTCCAACGGCATTGAGTGATGCATGCTCTGGAGATGGACTTGATTATACGATTGCGCATACCTCCGGTACTTTAGTACAGCAAGGAAGCAACAATGTTTTGGTAGGTTTAGAATTAGGAGTAACAACTGTTACTTATACTGCGACCGATGGTTGTGGTAATTCGAATACTTGCTCGTTCACCATTACCATTATAGATGATACCAATCCTCCTTGTATTGCTATTTCTTCAACGACCTTAGGACTTAGTGGCACAGGAACGACCATTCCGTGGACTACCTTTGTAGATAGTGGAATTGATTTGGCAACAGCAGATAACTGCGGACCAGTAACAGTAGAAGTGAAAAGACAAGATATGTCATTCTGCGATGGCGATGAAAGTACAGCATATGGTGCAGACGTTCCATTTTTCTGCTGCGATGTTGGAAATGTAGTTTTAGTTGATGTAAAAGTAACCGATGGAGTTGGTCTTGAAAATTTCTGTACAGTATCCGTTACCATTCAAGATAATTTAGACCCTACAATTACGTGCCCAGCTAACAAAACGATTTCATGTGAAAACTATACAACGGCCTTAATGACCTATGACGGTGTAACGCCAGATGCAGATGGTATTCCAGATGCAGGAGCAACAGATCCTTTGGCTTATTTTGTTGATGGAAATGGAGTTAGCACTTTTGTTGGATACTATGCCAATGCTGCCGATAACTGCGAGGTTACGGTTACGATTACAGATGGATTTTTACAAGTTGATGCTTGTGGTAATTCAGAAAATGCGGCCAATGTAGATGCACCATTTTTAAGAACCTATACGGTAACAGATGCTTCTGGTAATACAGATGTTTGTACACAGGAGATAACAATTGCGAATCCTAATCCATTTAATCCAGCAACGGATGTGAGCTTTCCACCTGCTTTACTGTCAATAGAATGTAGCGCAATTGGAAGTTTAGCCCCAGCTACAGCAACAACTACTGATAATTGTGAAAGTGCTGGAGTGACCTTAGCGCAGCAATTAGTTGTTTTACCTGATGATCCATCAGACCCAACAAATGATTTCTGTTTTAAATTATTAAGAACTTGGGAGGCTTATGATTGGTGTAGTGATGATCCAAGCACGCCAGTTGCAAGTTTTGAACAAACCGTAAAAATAAACGATAACGATGCTCCTGTTTTGGGAGATTGTACACCAACTGCTACTAGCGTAGAAGTAGGAGAAAACTTTGAATTTAATATTTCTGCTACAGATTGTACCGATGCTTATGTACAAACACCAACTACTTTTGGTTTGCCAGCTGTTGTTTTCGGTTACGAAATCGATCAAGATAATGATGGTAGTGTAAATGCTACTGGAGTAGGAACCTTGAGTACTGTTGCAACAGGACCAGGTACAGACTTTCCTGTAGGAACACACAGTGTCACTTTTACTGCAACAGATTACTGTGGTAACGTGGGGTCTTGTACTGTGATCGTTACTGTAACGAATACACTTGATTGTGATGACTTTATTAATCCACTTATCTATGAGGTAAACGTTGGAAATAATCCTTCAGGAACAACGATTAGTGCATCTAATCCAGCATTGTATAGTCAAGCTGTAGATGCAACAGGTGTTTTGATTTCTTTGACGAACAATGATCCGAATCCTCAGTCAACCATAAATTTTGACTGTAGTGATGTGACAGGAAATCCAATTGACGTATATTTTTATCTGACAACTGGAGAGGTTTGTTTACAACAAATAAGACCTCTAGATGTTAGTCCACCTTCTCTAGCAAGTTGTGGTTTTGGTATTGGGGAACAAAACAGTCCAGTTGGAGGCGTAATTACGTTTGATTTTGATGCTGCAAACCCTACTACATGGATTGATGCATCTGATATTTGTTCGGGTAGCAATTTGACATATAGCTTGTCTTCCAACACGTACACTTGCCTAACAACTACGGATTCTGGAAATACTCCTGTGACTGTTTCTGTAACCGATGAAAACGGAAATACGTCTTCCTGCGTCGTACAAGTTCCATATGATTGTGGACAGGCTCCACCAATGAATGTAGTTACAGGAATAATCGGTAATGAAGAGAATGGCCTATTGGCAAATGTAAATGTAAGTCCTGCCTCAGGAATGGATGTAGTGACTACGGATGCGAATGGTATGTTCAATATGAATCTACCAATTTATGAGAATTATGAAATCACACCTACTAAAGATGATGATTATCTCAACGGAGTTTCTACTTATGATATCGTTTTGATGAGTAAACATTTATTGGGTGTTGAAGCATTGGATTCACCTTATAAGATCATTGCAGCAGATATCAATAAGTCTGGAGAAATTAGTACACTTGATATGGTTTTACTAAGAAAGTTAGTACTCTTTATCGATACTGAATTTTCTAATAATACTTCTTGGAGATTTGTGGATGCCAATTACATATTTGACAATCCAATCGAACCGCTTGATGAAGACTTTCCAGAAACTTACCCGATTAATGAACTCAACTCTGACATGCAAGACATCGACTTCGTTGCTGTCAAAACGGGCGATGTAAACGGTACTGCAATCGTTAACTTAAATGAGGCTGCTGATGATCGAACGTTCAAAGGTGAACTTCAATTGAATCTTGAGGAGCAGTTGTTGAAAGCAGGTGAGACCTACAAGATTGATGTTAAAGCAAAAGACTTTACTGAAATACTGGGTTACCAGTTCACGATTGGTTTTGAGCAAAATGCAATTGAAATTACGGATGTTGTAGCAGGAGAAATCCCTAGCTTAGATGCGAACAATTTTAATATGCAAGGAGTAAGCGAAGGTGTAATTACGACAAGTTGGAATCAGGTAGAGCCTCTAAGTCTTGATGACAATACGGTATTGTTTACACTTGAAGTTAATGCAAAACAAGACGTAAAGTTGAGTGACGTGTTGAACACAAACTCTCGATTAACTGCTGCAGAAGCATATCGTGCGGCTGGTTCTGATGTAGACTTGATGAATCTTGTTTTTGATTATACTCAATCTGGAGACAATGCAGAAGCATTCAATGTTTTTGCACTTTATCAGAATCGTCCAAATCCATTTAAGAATGAAACCTTGATTACATTTAGTTTGCCTGAATCGGGTGAAGCTAAGCTAAAGATATTTGATCTTTCTGGTAAAGTAATTCAAGA
>CALGLS010000398.1 GCA_937959375.1 uncultured Saprospiraceae bacterium | reverse complement strand
AGAGATTCTCCTGATTTTTCTATAATTTTAGGTGTGACATTTAGAGGTAGTTTATACGTCTAAATAGTGAATCAATTCAATTCATATTAAAAAATGCAATCATGGGACTATTTGGAGATTTAAAGAAACTAATATTTGGTGCCACTTCAGTGGCGAAGTCTGCTGGTGGTAAGGTAGCTGACGCAGGTACTGAAATGGGCGGTAAAGTGCTCGACTCTACAGGTGATCTTGTAGAAAAAGGCATGGATTCTGCTGGCGATTTAGTTGAGAAAGGAATGGAAACAGCAGGTGACGTAGGTGGTAAGGTTTTTGAAAAAGCCAGTGATTTATTTGATAAGGCAAAAGATATGGCCTCTGATGCTACTGGTTCTATAATGGATGAGCCAGGCTCATTGGCTGATAAAGCCAAAAATGTAGCCGAAGATGTAGGTGGTAAAGTCATGGAAACTGGAAGCGATATTTTTGACAAAGCAAAAGAAATTGCTGAAGGTGTAGGCGGAAAGGTACTGGACAAAACGGCGCCTCTTGTTGACCAAGGCAAAACACTTGCTGAAGACGTCGGAGGTAAAGTACTTGATGTGGGTGGCGATGCGCTCGATAAAGCAAAGACGGTAGCAGAAGACGTGGGTGGAAAAATCTTAGACAAAGCTGCTCCGCTTGTTGAAAAAGGAAAGGTCGTTGCGGAAGATGTAGGAGGCAAAGTAATGGATGTAGGAAATGACATGGCTAGCACCTTTAAAGATGCTGCTGGAAAAGCAGGTGATAAGTTCAGTGACTTCTACGATGCTGCTCAGGAAGATGCTGCTAAAGAAGCGGGTGACTTGAAAGGTGAGATGGTAGACAAAGCTTCTGACATCGTTAACAGTCAAGACATGGACGGAACGGTAGATGCTGCTAAAAACCTTGGCGACAAAATAGAGACTGCTGCTGACCGAGCCAACAAAATGTTTCCTAACGAACCAATCGAGACAGATGACAGCTTGCTAGATGGCCACGATAGCTTCTTCGAAAAAGCACAGAAATATGCAGACGGTGACTACAATGGTGATGGCAATAAAAATGATGGTGTAAAAATCATTGAAAACCCAGAATCAAACGACGATGATCTTTTTGCAAATCATGATCCTAGTGCCACTATTCCTGGATTTGAAGACGTAGATGAAGATGGAGATCCTCTGATTGATGATGCGGAGATTGAGTCGTAAAGAATAAGCTGGAAGATGGAAGTGGGGAGTTGGAAGTTTACTCGATCGCGAAGTCCGCGTTTGTAGGAAACTTCCCACCTCCAACTTCCTACTCCCAACCTTTCAACCTCCAACAATAAAAAGCCCACTATCGCAAGCTCGCGATGGTGGGCTTTTTTCATGCCAAAAGGCATCTATTCTACGAAAAGCAACTCACCTTGTCCACTTATAAAAAATATAGTCCCACTTATAAATTTGCTCTTCCTGTGGCACAACTCTTGGACGAAAACCAACAATATAATCGCTATCTTTTTGGCAAAACCAAATGATCCCATCATGAATAAAAATTTAATTTATTTTTTACTACTAGGTATTTTCCTATCCATACTTGCATGTGGCAAAGAAGAAATAACAACTGATCCTACCCCACCTATATCTGAGCCACCTGTTCCAGAAAAACTAACGTGTAATCTAGAAAAAGTATACAAGGACGGGGAGTTATCCCAATCAATTGAAGTATTTAGTAATTCTTCGTTCAAAATTACTCACTACGAAGCAGGCAACATTTCTCTTGAATTGGTTTATGAAAAAGATTCTGATAATCGGATAACAAAACAAACATTCAATTTCCCCGGATCTGAATCTTTTTATGGAGAATATAAATATTTAGGCTCAAACACATTTCCTGATACAGTCAACTGGTGGATTATGGAAAATGGTGTTCCTCAATTTGCCGATTATTATCTTCATTTCTATGACACAGGATCATGCAATCTACTTAGTCTTATTGAATCTTACACCAGCTCAGGAACTTTACGATCATACACAGAATACAATTACTCCGGAGAAAACTGCAGCGGTGAAGGCCAACAGTTTTTAGTTGAAAACGGCGAAGAGGAGCTTTGGAAGTCCCTTGAGTTCGAGTTCGATTCAGAAAAAAGTCCATATTTATCGTATTCATTATCATACGATAACCCTCACAATAGGATTAGTTCCTCCTCCACTTCAAATTCAGGAACCAGGACTTATAATAATTCCTATGAATACAATGAGCATGGATATCCTATTTCAAATACAGAGACTTACACTTCAACTACAGGCGAGGTTACAACGACCGAATTTACTTATGAGTACTCATGTCAATAACTTGTTGTGTAGGCATATCATTTAAATAAAAAATTTAATCAACCTTAATGAATCATTCAATTATGAGTAACAAATTAACGTGCTTTTTATTCCTAACTTCCCTCTTGTTTATATTCGCTTGTTCTAAGGACAAAGATACTGGATTTTCTAAACCAGAAGACTCACCCTGTAACGTACAAAGAGTTTACAGAGATGGTGAATTAATACGAGATATTGAAGAACTAAGCAGTACCTTAGTCAAACTTACTGGTTACAATTCAGATACCATTTCGTCGGAGTATACTTATGAAAAATACTCAGATGGTAGAGACAAAAAACGAACCTTTGATACTAAAGGGGGAACTATATTTATTGATGAGTACAAATACATTGGAGAAGATGAATTTCCGGACACGATAAGATCTAGTAGGATTAGCAACGGTATCACTGAATTCACTGACTACACCCTTATTTTTTATAACGAAGGGGCCTGTCATATTAGTCGCAGTGAGTATTATGATGCATCAGGAGTTTTACTCAGCTATACCGAATACAACTATACCGATGACAATTGCAGCTACAATGGTAAAAGTTACAGCATTGTAGATGGTTTAGAAGAACTAAGTAGGGAGTTTGAATATAATTACGATTCACAAAACAATCCTTACTTGTCTTACTTATTGCCTTTTAGTAACACTCATAATATTATCAACTCTGAAAACACCTATAGTACTTCTGGGGAAACATATTCTAGAACCTATACTTATGAATATAACGAGCAAGGATATCCTACTGCTCGAACGATTACCCTTACTCTTGGTTCTACAGGCGAGACCACTGAAACGGAATACACTTATAGCTATCTTTGTGATTAATTATTGAAGTATAAAGATAATGGAAGACTGGATTTTGTTAAAAAATTCAGTCTTCCATCTTCAGACTTTCATTTACTTCTTTCGCAAGGCCGCAAAAATATCCACACTAACAAATCCTCCATTCTTCATCTCGCAATCTCGCATTGTTCCTTCGTGCTGGAAGTTGAGTTTAGCCATAGCGCGTTTACAATTCGCATTTTCAGTTTCTACAAAACCTTCGATACGATGTATATCCATTTCTGTAAACGCATGATTGACAATTAGCGGCATGGCTTCTTTCATATAGCCCTTTCCCCAAAATTCGGGTAGCAACCAAAAACCAATTTCTGCTTTTTTATGTTCGTGATTCCAGTCATTTAATCCGCCGGCACCTAGGAAGGTATTATCCGCTTTGGAGCAAACAGCCCACCAACGTCCTGTCTCATTTTTTTCATGATTGGCAAACCAAAGCATTTGCTCCTTTGTGGCTTCTTTTGTTTTAAAACTAACACCATAATAAGGAATCACCTCTGGGTGCGACAAACCTTTGAATACGTTGTCAAGGTCATGGTCCGTAAACTGTCGTAAACGAAGTCGATCTGATGTTAGGATTGGGAATTTGTTTTGCATAGCTTTTTTATTTTCTAATTTCAGTTAAAGTTGCAGTGAAAATTCAAACTCAATGGCAAGTTCAATTACCCTAATTCGTAAGTCTGCGTCTGATGGTCATTCTCAATTCAGTTAAAGTGGTAGTGGCAATGAAGTGAAAGTTAAAGTGGCAGTGGCAGTTTTCCACTCGATCGTAGTCCTGCGGTAGAGAGGAATTCCCATTCCCATTCCCATTCCCATTCCCATTCCCATTCTAATTCTAATTCTAATTCGGGCTATAGGCCAGCATCCCACTCCCCCGGCACCGGACGATCTTTAATTTTCAAATAATGCTCCACCTCTTGTTCAATATAACGCGCATAGTCAAGTGCATGTAAACCATCAACCAATTTATGTTTCTTTCCGTTTTTCAAAAGTAGATCAACAGCAAAAGCATGAACGGGTCTGTCATTCGTTTTTCCCTCTACATATCTTCGTACAAATAATTGGTCCACCTCTTCAGGGGCAAAATGTCGATCCTTCTGAATCAAAAAATTAATCGGTTTATGCTCCAACGAAATTCGTTTATCATCTACAGTGATAAAGGTTGTATTAACCAAATACCCCACACTGGCATACAATAAATAAACACCAACCAGAATAAATGGAATCACAAATAGAAACATGCTATAGGCTCCCATCCCTGCTGAGACAAAAAGAAAGAAAGCAAGAAACGCATTCCAAAACAAAGCAAAAAAGAACGTAAAATAACTCCCCGACTTTCGCCATTTAACCATAATCTCTAACTCATTCATCAAATGCAATACTTCCACTCCAGGTGGAATCACAATTTCTTTTCTGTAGCGACCGGGAAGTTCCTTGTCTTTTAGGTCATTCCCGAAATCAAAAATATCGTTACAGCTTTTGCATTTCGCAATAGTTTTGGTCAAGTTGACATCATCAGCGACGATGGGAAAGCGACAGGATGGGCAGTTTAGATGCATTGGTATTTCTATTTTTCTCAAAAATAAAAATATTTGGGAAAGAAAGGGAAAGATGGGAG
>CALGLS010000397.1 GCA_937959375.1 uncultured Saprospiraceae bacterium | reverse complement strand
TCATGTCTTCAAAAGCGATATTTTGCGTTGCACTTCTGCTATTTATTCAGCGATAGCCCTGCTATTCCTAAAAAAATGAGCATCGTTCAACACAAACATCTGTCTTTTCGCCTCTGAAAACGAAATTTAAACATACTCTTATTTGCTGATGCCTTTCCAAAACAATTGCCAGATGGTTTTTTCGACTAATTTATACTCCATTCCATTCTCAATTTGATTGTTTCCTAAATGAATGATGCTATCAAAATAGGCGTTAATCCATTGAGCATTTAACTTTTTATTGCAATGTTTTTCTTTACATAATTTGGAAAAAAGTCTAAGATATTCAGCCTCGACTTTCTCTATATCTTCATCTTTAAATTTGTATTTATCCTTAAAGCTTTCGTAGAGATAGTATACTGTATTATGACTTGAAAACATTTTCAAATCGTAGGAAAAAAGGTCTTTTATAGTTTCGAGAATTGGCTTTTCTTTATCAATTATTTCTAAAATACCCGAATAGTATTTGTCAGCTAAAGTTTCAAAAACAGCAATGATTAGTTCTTCCCTCCCATCGAAATATCGATGCAAGGTTCTTCTACTCACGCCAGCTTTTGTTGCTATTTCTTCTAAGGAACAATTCTTATTTTCCTCTAAAAGTAAGACCGCTGCTTGTATGATATTTTCTTTTGTATTTTTCATTTTGACACATGTGTGTGTGTGTGACAAAGATATACAAAAAATGTCACACTTATGTGACATGTAATGAATTTTTCACTTCCTGTAAAAAAAGCCAATGCAGTAAAGAACTGCATTGGCTTAATAAAACATTTATAACATTTTTTTTATTTCAAACTTACCGTAAACGACACACCAGGTTGCAAGTCATATCCTTCCGATAGTTCAACAACAATAACGTTATCAGAATCAATTCTTAGATTTAGAGAACTGTTGTCACTAGTAAATCCAGTAATATTATGTGGCTCTGAAAAAGTGAAGTAATAACGATCTGTTTTTCCAGCAGGAAATAATCCAAAGACATTCATCCAAAAAGGATTGGTGTCATCAGGCAAAACGGTAAAACCGATACTAGTCTCTGTAAAATTAATGTTATACAGTCCACTAATATCACCAGCTGGTGTACCTGCTTGCGCCAAAGCGGTAGCAAATTCCGTTGTTGAATTGGATAATGTAGCTACTTCATCATACGCATCATCAGCTTGACCAAATAGACTTGGATAGGTCACCTCTGCTTCACCTGCATCTTGCAAAGTGTTTCTTAAAGTGATCTCCACTCCTTCAGTGAGTGGTTGAGTGTCGTCATCGTCTTTACATGATGAGAAAGCTAAAACGCCTAAAAGGGCGAAGAATAATATTTTGTTAAATTTCATTGTTTTAATTTTTTTTTTAATTTTCAACTAAATAGTTCGCGAAAACAGGGTTCCCTTTCTTATTGTTTTTTTAGTTAATCTAAAAACAGTGATAAATGCCCATACTTCAACTGCAACAATCACAACATGAATCCAGAAATCAGCAGTTGGTGAAGTAGGTGCATTCAAGATTGGGAATAAGGGATCAATGATCATCTCTTGTCCTTCGCGAACGATATTCATAAATAATACTACAAGAAACTGTTTTGCATCTTGACTAATCATAACATAAATAGATGCTAGTGCCATGACTAATGTTCTCGCTCCCATTTCGTAAACAAGATTCAGCATTGGTACACCTTCTACCAAGACTCCAGTATCGGCCATCATTTGATGGTTAAAAAAGTACATGTACACTTGACCTAACATGATTAATATTAGGATGGCTTGCATGATGTTTACCCAGAGTGGAATTTTTGTTTTGGTTCTGTTTGACATCTTTATGCTCATTTTTTGTGATAAGCACGAGAAACTTCGAAACTATCTTCAAACCAATTCCATAAAATAATTTTTCCGTCTTTCACTTTTACTCGCAATGCATATGTAAACTCTTTGGTTTGTTGATTGGAGTTGGTTAATTCACCAATCATTTGTCCAAAGAATGCAGCGGTATCACCATTAGCAAATGAGTCATTAGGTTCCCATTTTATTGTTTTGAATCCAGCTCCGAATTTGGGCATAAAGTCTTCCAAAATAGTTTTCTTTCCTTTCCATGGTCCTATCCAAGGTACATTGGGGTCGCCTGAGTTTTGCCAAACCATGTCTTCGTGCATCAGATTCTTCAAGGTTTCCATATCTCCTTTTCCCATAGCACCCATAAAGTTCATGGCAATTTCCATCGTTTCTTTAGATTGCTTTTCCATATTATTTTCTTTATTGTTTTGATTCACTTTTTCAGTGTTCGCAGCTGGCGATTCTTTTGTATTGGAATCACAAGCTATAAATGCCATCAAGAATGATAGGCTAATGATTTGAAATAATTGCTTCATGATTTTAATTGTTTCATGGCAGTTCCCCAATCTTCCAAGTGATGAACTTCTTGAACCTTGCCGTCAATAATAGTGTGGATGTCGATGGTCATAATTTTAAATGATTTTGTACCGTCGGTTGGTAAGCCCATAAAATCTCCGTTTGGCGTACCAGAAGCAAGACTCCTAACCACATACTTGTTGCCATCATTTAGTACTTCTTGCGGCACCCATTTCAAATCTGGAATCAACTTCCAAAAGAATCCCAACTGTCCTGTTAGTTCTTCTTTGGTTTTGGATTCAACCGAACCTTTGGATACAAAACTATCTGCCAAAATATTTGCTAAAACTGGCTCAGGTCTTGTTTCAGAATTTACAGTTAGTGCTTTTTCATAAAAAGCCATTAATGCTTCCTTGTTTGTCATTGTAAATTGAATTTGATTAATTAATAGCACAAAGATAGTGCGGGAGAAAAGTACTGCTTAGGTAAAAAAATGGCTTTTTAGGGTAAAAAAAGGAATGTGCGATTTTTTTAGTCGCGAGCAACTAGCCTTCAACTATTTATTTTACAAAAGTTAAAAACGCTACACCATTATCTATAGGTTTTGTATCGTAGCTCTGCCTTCGACTTAATACATAGTTGGCATATGGTTTTGTACCAGCCATATTCATATTGTCTGCGTAAATCATTGTACCCGCATGAAAGAAAGGTTCTAACATTTTGAAAAGAGGCAAATACAAATCCTTCCAACCATCTAGAAATAGAAAATCAATTGGCTCAGAATGTCCTGCAAGTGTTTTCATTGCATCACCCGTTTTAATTGATACGTAATCGGTTAAGCCAGCATCTTCAATGTTTTGACTTGCTCTTTCCACTTTGCTTTTTATAAGTTCGGTACTGATTACATTTCCACCAATTTGACGAGCAGCATCCGCTAAATAGATGGTAGAAATACCAAAAGAGGTACCGAATTCGACAATGTTTTTACAATGATTTTCAATAATTAATTGCTTTATAGTTTCTCCTTGTTCTCTTGAAATAGGCAAGTAAGCTTGGTCAAAATCTTCCGGTTTCATTGGACGGAAAATAGATTTGACGACTCCTTTCCCAATTCGCATATAATCTTTTCTAGCGTCTAGGTGTAAAGCATTTAATGTCTCTTTGGTAATCTTATTTGATTGATTTAAAGTCATATTATTTTATTTAAAAAAAATTTGACGGAATTATTTGGTTCCGTTTCTTAATATGACACAAAGATAGTCTGAAGACAAAGCAGTCTCCAGATGAAAAAAGGACTTAGTAAGGTAAAAAAAGGAAAGTTGGATTATAATTCCTAAATCGTTTGGTAAGTTGCTCTAAATTGACTTGGTGAAACTCCTGCATACTTTGTAAAGTATTTGAAAAAATTAGAAGGTTCATCAAAACCAACTTGATAGGCAATTTCAGTCAAGGAGTCTTTTGAATTAATGATTAATCTTTTCGATTGAACAATCACGATGTCATTAATAAACGCTTTGGCAGATTTATGAACAATACTCTGAGTAACATTACTAAGCGTTTTGGAAGTAACTCCCATATTGTTTGCATAAAACGCGACCTTCTTGTTTTCAAAACAATGTTGCTCCACTAATTTTTGAAACTCCAAAAACATGGACAAGTATTTACTGTTATTGAAGACAAAATTTTCCTTCGATTTTATTCGAAAGAGTTTAGTAATAACAATCTGAACAAGGTTGCGGACGATACTAGGAGAATAACCATCATTGACTCCGGTGTATTCTTCCGTTATCAAATTTATCAGTGTTATTATTTCATTGAGCTCAGCTTTATTTAATTGCAGTTTGGGAGAGGCTAACATTTCATTAAAGAGCAAAAATATTTTTGAAGCTTCCAACTTGTTTGAATGATTTACTATGAAATTCTCAGTAAAAACAACTAGCACTCCCTTTGCTTTACTTTTGTAAAACTTATGGATGTTATCCTTAGGAATTGTAAACAACGTACCTTTCTTATAACGATAATCTTTGAAGTTAAGATTATACGTACCACTATTCTCAGTTGTTAAAAAAATCGCATAAAACGAAATTTTGTGAAATTCAAATTGGCTATGATCTTTAGGTTTTTTCTTGAGTACATCTTCCAATTTTATACAGTCAAACTGGAATTCACTTGTGCTTTTATCAAACTTTATTTCTGTAAATTTCTGTTTCATTTTCAAGAGTTTCTCTTGCTAAAGTATAAAATAATACTTAGAAGTTGTTTAAAGTAGGTTGACATAATTATTTATCAATTAATGACGGAATCTTTTTTCCTTATACTTCGTTATTTTTCTCAGCAATAGCTAAGGCTATTCCTTCTAAAAATAACTTGTCAAAGAAAAAAATCTCCTCAGTCATAATATGCAAATAATTAGGTCATCCTACTTACGTCCACTCGTTCCAAACGCAAAATAAATGAAATAAATTAGCACTAAAAGAAAGAATGGATACAAAATTTTTGAAAAGAAAGCATATATCCTTAAATATGCAAATGAGACATTTAAGTCATTGTTAGTCAGGTTTTTATGTTAAATGTTACACTAGTAATGAGACATAATCGTAAGTCTAATTCCAACAAAGCAACAATCTCGTAAGCCAATGAAACATTTACGTAAGCGAAAACGCAAGTCTTGCTATACTTTGTGGATATCATTTGAAAGAG
>CALGLS010000396.1 GCA_937959375.1 uncultured Saprospiraceae bacterium | reverse complement strand
ATAAAGTTTTTTAAATCTTTCATTGTAATAAATTTTGTAGAAGTTGTTTTAAATGAACTTCTTTGTTAATTAATATACTACAAATTTACAGGCAGTTTGAAAGATTAATCTTGCCATATGACAAGAAAACAGAAATACCCTGATTTTTTTAAAAACTTGTGATTATTCAGCTGGCTATATGATAGAGTGTTTTAGACGTAAAACCAACGTCTATTTTTTTGAACCATAAAAGAGATCAAAAGAGAACAAAAGTACACGAGTGTAAAAAATACGCAATTTCTTTTGTGTCTGTCTGGCGAAGAGGCGCGAGCCCGATAGGACCTTTTGTGATCTTTTGTTGCTTTTGTGCCTGTCTACCAAGGCAGGGTTCAAACTTATGTGAGGAGAAACTTATCTTCTTAACAGTTACAAAATCTTTTTCTGTTCTAACAGATTCTGTTTGGTTTGATTTGGTTTGAAGTTTCGCTCGGTATTGGACTCCGCATTTCGCGTGTCCTTCAACCCTTTTTATAAAAACCTGCCTGCCGGCAAAGCTATTGTGTATACTTAAGTCGTGACTCAACAAACGCGGGTGTCGCACCGAAGGCGCTTAACTTCCTCTTATTTCCGATTTTATAAATGTATCGCACCTAAAGGCGCTTTTCGTACTCGCTATTTTGTTACTCACTAAACTCTTTTTTGTAATTACATAGGTGGAGCACATTAAATCGAGTAAAAGCGCCTTTAGGTGCGAAATGTTTATAATACTACTAAACGGAGATTTATGTAAGCTCCTTTAGGTGCGAAACCGTCACTTGTTCCATTTTACTTGATGTAACATCTTTTTAGTAGGAAAACCTTATAATAGAATTCAACAAATCATGTCATGACTTGTGTATACACAGTAGCTGCCGGCAAAGGCAGGGAAGGATTCAAAAATTAAAGAAATTTATGTTACAAAGTATTTAGCACCTCAATTCTTCTGTAGCAATTTTCTATAAATAGATAAATGCAAGAAAATAATAGTTGCAGGAGCAAATGCAGGAATAAAACAGAAAGGAAAAGCAGCTAAGGCTTCTACACCTTGTGAGCCTGTATCAATAGAAATTTTGGTTAAAATGAGCGCCGTAGCAGAAGTGGCAATAATATCAAGGAAGCCGAATGTGTTCCAAGCCCAGGTTAATTTGTTGGCGTAGGATTTATTATTTCTAATGGCCTGAGCAACAAAAATACTTGAAATGGCAGTAATGACATCTCCACAACCCGCTAATAGAGCAATGCTTGAGGGCAATGCTTTATAAAAGCCTAAAATGAGAAAGAAGGAACCGATAAGTCGAAAGATATGAACGCTGACTAAATCAGATAGCTGAACATTCTTTAAGATGGATTTATAAATGGGTAAGTTAAAAACGATTAAAAGTAGAAATGCCAGTAGAGGCATCATCGTAAATTTCAAAATTGTTGGCGGTAAACTAATTTTATCAAACCACCCGCTAAAGCAAGCAAATGAGACATAGGCTAGATAGGTGATATAGAAAGCAACAATAGAAAGGTAAACCTTATTTGCGGTACTATTGTTTTGAACTCCTTTTTTAGCCAACCTGGCTATCATTAGAGTCGGGATAAAGATAACGATCAAGAATAAAATAGAGATCCAGGTAGGGACAAATTGAGGGAATAAAGTCATAGCTATTTATTTTTTAAAATTTCTTTACGGATTCGACTCAGCGAAGTATCTGTTACGCCAAGGTAGGTAGCAATATGCTTAAGTGGCACATTATGTATTACATCTGGTTGGGTCTTCACCAAATGCAGATAACGGTCTTTTGCTTGTTCAGCAATCATGGAGACGGTGTGGTTCTTTAGGGTGAAATAAGAATTAACCAATCGGGTTCTACCAACTTCCCGAAACGATTCAATCTTAAACAACTTCATAAAATTCTCAAACGTTATTTTCCATGCGACACAATTGCTCGTTGCTTGAATGTATTCTCTACATGGAACTTTTAAGAAAAAGGAATGCCAATCAATAATGATATCTTTTTCTGTATAAAATTTAGTGGTAATATCGTTGCCCTCTAAATCAATAGCATAAGACCTTGCGAAACCAGACTCTAGGAAATAATAATAATTAGCCGTTTTATGCTCTTCTATAAAATATTCATTTTTCTTAAGTTCAACTTTTTTGAATTGAGAAAGAATTAACTCCAACTCATCTGAAGAAAAACTTTCAGGTTTAAATATATGTTCAATTAGAAATTGACTATTCTTCATGTTTATTTTTTAGTAGGGTATGTTGTTGGATGTGCATTTAGCACTGGGATCTTTTAATATTTTTACTTCCAAGTAATTTTATGTGATGTTGCAGCTACAGTTTTCTTTTAATTGAGTTTGAGGACTTAGTGTGTAGTGGTAAGAGTAAGTATTACGAATGTCTCATTCCGCTACATCTTAGTCCTTTAACACCATCAAGCGCCAAAGCATCAACTACATTAAAGTATGAGAAGTTATCAAGCTTAGGCACCAAAGATTGCACTAAATATAGGGAAAGACATTTATATTTTTTGTAAAAACGAAAAAATATTATCTGTAAGGAAGTAGCTGTAATAAAAGAAAACAGTAAAATAGAAGAAGGCTAGGGGAGAAGTTGTAGTAAAATGGCGATCATTCATTCAGTAGACTGTACACGTATGTAGCAGAGGGGAGAAGCCCGCGTATTGTAGGAAGGGTATACTGAATTATACTGTTTGAGTATTCGAAAGAAATACTATCGACCTGCTTGCGGAGGGGGGAGTGATTTTATAATTCTTGTTGTATTATTGCTTTTGGACAGAAGTCAAAAAGTGAAAGAAAAAATAGTTAGGTAAGCTCAATTACAAAATACTAAAGTGTCAAGAAAAGTTTACTTATGCTTTAACACCCACAATTCAACGACTTCTGAAGAACGCCAATGTTGGTTTCTTTTTGTTTTGGTGGATGCCTTTTTTACTGATTTTTTAAAATGCCGATCTAAAACAAAGCGTGTCTGGTCAGAAAGTTCTTTTTCGATTGGATGTTCTTTTGTTACGTTTGTTATTTGACCTAGGTTAGAAAACAATAGAACGATTCTACCATCTGGGAGCAATCTCTTTTTGGCTTCTTGAAAGAATTCAGAAAAAAGTTTGTCATTATAGTAAATGGCTTCGTCAAGGCGATCAATGTCATTAGAGGTGGGTAACCAGGGCGGATTAAAAACGATTAGTTCTGTTTGTTTTTCCCATTTACCAAATAAGTGTCCATGCGAAAGTTCTATTTTTACGGATAGCTTTGTTCCCTTCATAGACTCCTGCAATCCAATAATTGCATTGGGATTCATATCTGTACCAAAAGACTTTTGAAAACCATATTTCATCAGTTGAAAAGAGAGTACACCGCTTCCAACACCAACATCAATGGCTGACTTTTTTGGTCCTTCATAGCGTTTTAACCAATTATCAAAAAGTTGTAAATGTTCAAAACGAGTAGGAAAATAAACGCCGTAATATGGATGGATTTTATTTCTAAGAACCGGAATGATAACGCCATTGATATACCATTGCCAAGCGCTATTTAAACCTTGTATTTGCGGGAAACTTAGTAGGAAGTCATCTGAGTCAGGATATAGTTTTTGTAGCCAGCCGATTAGTGGCGCTTTTTTAACAACTAACTTATGTTTGTCGATGGCTATCAATACAAGATTAGATAGTTTTCTATATTCTAATCGAAAGGCTCGCTGTTCTTGGAAATCTTGATTTGGATGTTTTTTTCTGAGATAAGATTGTAATGCATTTAATAGATCCAAGCCATTGCTATAAAAACCAACTACCAAAACATGCTCTCCTGAAAGTAAAGTATCAATAGTTGTTTGAATATCTGTTGTTCGATTAAAATAGGCTAATTCAGATTCGAATTTTAGAGGTTTGGGTTTGTTTATTTCTATGCTAACATCTTTCGACTCATTCTTCATTTACCAATGTAACTATAATCTTTGGGAAGAAGGCATTTAATGTAGTTGTTTAAAAAGTATCCTTAATCTTTTAAACCATTGACTGTTACTGAGCGCTTCATTTATTCCTTCAATTTGACAATCCAAAGATCATCGTTTCCATGATTGGAAGTTGCATCTCCATCTGTTGAACTTGAATTCCCAAGAACAATATATCCGCCATCATTCGTTTGTTGAATCGAGAATGCCATTTCATCTCCTTTGCCACCTAGGCACTTTTGCCAAACTAAGTCACCCTGCTCTGATAGCTTAACTACCCAAAAGTCCCAACCACCATGAAAGCCGGTTACGTTATAATGCGTTGTATCCACGTAAGAGGGTGGGGCGATGGTATAGCCAGCAAGAACATATCCTCTGTCTTTTGTTTGTTGAACCGAGTAGGCGGCATCATCGCCAATTCCTCCTAAGCATCTTTGCCAGATTTCTTTGCCCGTCTTTGATAATTTAATGACCCACATGTTCATCCCAGGTTTTGAATCTTTTAAATCCAAACTATAGGATTCTGAATAACCTGCTAGGATATATCCTCCGTCTATTGTTTGTTGGACAGAAGCAGCATAATCGCCACTATTGCCACCAAATGATTTTTGCCATTCAAGTTTTCCGGATTTTGTAGTTTTAATAATCCAGTAATCTTTGTTGCCTTTATTCTCTGTTAGGTCACCATCATATGAATTCGAATATCCAGCCATGATGAAACCGCTATCTTTGGTTTGTTTGACAGAGTAGGCAACATCGTGTTTTTTACCACCAAAAGATTTTTGCCAAATGATATCTCCTGTTGTTGATAATTTTACAAGCCAAGCATCAAAATCACCATAGTTATTGGTGACATCGCCGTCACTAGATTTTGTTCTGCCTGCCATGATATAGCCTTTGTCTTTTGTTTCTTGAACGGAGTAAGCGGCGTCAGAACCACTTCCGCCTAAATTTTTCTGCCATTTGATATCCCCCTTATTCGTTAACTTAATTGCCACTGCGTCAAATTCTCCCTTGTTTTTAAAACCATTGTCTTTTGATCCAGATGTTCCTACCAAAATATATCCTCCATCTTTCGTTTGCGTAATCTGAGTTGGCCATTCCATTTTGGATCCACCATATGATTTTTGCCATTTTATTTCACCTTTCTTTCCAAGTTTTATTACCCAGATATCATCACTTCCGAAATTGTTTGTTAAATCTCCGTTTGAAGATTGTGAATTTCCTGCAATGATATAACCATTGTCAGTCGTTTGTTCTACCGAATAACCACATTCTGAAGCAGATCCGCCAAATGATTTTTGCCACTCAATAGAAACTTGTGAGATGGTTACTAGTGGGACAAGGCTTAGTAATATGAATACAATTAAGATACTTGTTTTATTCATTTTAGAGAGGTTTACTAGAAGTTGAATAGGCGTTTGCTTTTTTATGAAATGGAATGATTGTCTCTAAAGGATTCGAGTATGCGGTCTAACCAACTTTTGCTGGGCATGAATATTTTTACATTGTTGTAGGCAGCTCTTTTCAGAACTTAATTTTTCTAGCGGACGTTATCCCATTCTTTAAATGCTCTGCAGTTTTCAAGGACTTTTCAATTCTTTTGTCACTTGATTTTACTTTAATAACAAGGTAAATTAGACTTCGTTTATTTCCATCGGTTAGTCCATCAAAGATAGCCTTAGCTTCAATATCTGTGTTTAATACTTCTTTTAATTCTTCTGGAAACTCAAACTTCATTTCAGAGTTATCAATACTGATTTCAATTGAAATTGTATCGGCCTCTTTCAGCTTAAGCTGCTTTAAAATTTTATTACCTATGTAAAAAAAATAACCTTTTTCTTTGGAGTGCATTATTGCACAATGGATTTTAGTCGATTTATTAATCCTGGCAATTATTCTTTTCTGATTGTTGTCCAAAAATTCTAATGCCTTATTTTCTGGGATTAATACATAATGCATGCCTGTGTCAAAACGTTTAATAATTGTTTCCATTTTTAAGTTTCTTTTCGACAATAAAAGCTTTGGTAGTATTTTTTTATTCATTTTCTACGATAGCATAGGCTAATTTCGCAAAAGATTCCCATTTGTCCCAATGTATAAAAGGAATTTGAACCCAATTTTTCATAGGCTTGTCATTCGCTCTTGGATTAAACAAAGTAGATCCTTTTAAAAGCATTGCTTCTTTATGAGTCTGACCAAAAAGTTTACAAACTATATGTTTATCATAGAACATAATAAAAGGTCTTCTACCTAATTTGTAACAAGGTACACCAAACATGGAACTCCGTTTATTCTTAGCAATCAATTCACCAATTTGATCAAATAAATCTATTGCTTTCATTTTACCATTTTTCTGTTTTATATAAATGTCTTTCGTGAATAATTTTGCCTTCTTTCCAACGTTGGATAGAGACCTCCTTAAAATCGCGTTTCCCCCAGTCGGTATGCTCAAATTTATAATGCCATTCGGTAATAGAAATATCATCAGACACTATAACATTAAGTAAGTTAGCAGTATGGTTTGAAATTTTTGAAAGAAAGACTTTCATTTCATTACGGTGATTGTCTAATCCGATTGTAGGAGCATCTTCATTTTCGTGTTTTATCAATTCTTTATGATAATATTTCGCATGTGCTTTTTGATAATTAAAGTTGGCAACTAATTTATTAAAGTCTGATACGATATCTGATAAATTATGATTAGTCATTTTTATTAGATTTTATAAAGTTAACAAAACGATAGTCTTTTGCCATTAAGGATGCATAAATAAATGCAGCACCAGCCATTGCAGTGTCTCTAAATGTGGCAATTACTTGGAGAAAATCTCCTTCGATAGCTTTGGGAATATGAACCAAAAGCACAAAAAGCAATAGCATGACACCTAATAAAAAGGCGGCTAAAGCATCTAATTTTTTAATGATTGCGCTTAAGGTAAAAGCCATTAAACAGATTCCTGTAAAGTACACCCAAAAAGCGGGGAAAGGCAGATAGGAAGGAATATATGGAAGGCTAAATTCTAGAGGACCAAAATGTAAA
>CALGLS010000395.1 GCA_937959375.1 uncultured Saprospiraceae bacterium | reverse complement strand
ATAAATGCTGGATTTTAGGTACTCTTTAGTAGAACTTTTTCCTACTTTTCCGGTGTAAATAAGCGTATTCCAGCCTAAAATTGATTTTCTTTATACATTGTTTTATCTTAAGATTAGATAAATTGTAAACGCAGATCCTATTGCCAGGTAGGTGGATTTTAATTTGGGAGTTGGTCAAAAAGTAATTTAAATGCAGGAAGCAACATTATATAGTGCCGAAAACTTGGTGATTATCAAGAAAGCTTACCGCAAAATGGTCAAGTCAGTCAAGGCTGAATTGGACAAAACGGATAAGAAAAATATCAAACTTGCGTTTGAAGTGGCTAGTAAGGCACATAGTAAGCAGTATCGAAAATCTGGGGAACCATACATTCTGCATCCAATTGCTGTAGCTCAGATTTGTGCGGAGGAGATTGGACTCGGAGCAACTGCCATCGTTAGCGCATTGCTACACGATGTTGTAGAAGATACTGAGGTGACACTTGGTGAGATAGAGGAAAAATTTGGAACATCTGTTTGCAAAATCGTAGATGGCTTGACCAAACTCGATAATTTATACGCAACCATTAGCCCACAAGCTGAAAACTTCAAAAAGGTATTAAGCTCTTTGGCTACTGATGTACGTATCGTGCTTATAAAAATGGCTGATCGACTCCATAATATGCGTACGATTTCATCTATGCCTCCGCATAAGCAGTTGAAAATTGCAGGCGAGACTTCTCACGTATATTCTCCCCTTGCCCATCGGCTTGGACTTTACAATATCAAATCTGAGTTTCAGGATCTCTGTATGAAAATTATGGATCCAGATACCTTCTTTGATATTGCCCAAAAACTACAGGAGACAAAAGATAGCCGCAACAATTATATCGAAGAATTCATCAATCCTTTAACTTCTAGACTTGACCTAGTAGGGTTTCCCTATCGGATTACTGGACGACCTAAATCCATTTATTCGATTGCCAATAAGATTCAAAATAAGGGAGTGGAATTTGAAGAAATTTACGATCTCTTTGCTATTAGGATTATCCTCGATGTTCCTGTAAAGAAAGAAAAACAAGTTTGCTGGCAAGTATACTCTATCGTAACAGATGTACACAAACCTATTCCCGAAAGGCTAAAAGATTGGATTACAACACCTAAGGCAAATGGTTACGAATCACTGCACACTACAGTGATTGGTCCGCTTGGACGTTTTGTAGAGGTACAAGTACGAACCGAACGAATGGACGAGATTGCAGAACGAGGTTTTGCAGCCCACTGGAAATATAAAACAAATACACCTCAACCAAACGTTTTTGATGATTGGTTGAACTCTGTACGAGAACTCATAGAGAGTCCGGATTCCGATGCTATCGAATTTTTAGATGATTTTTCAGCCAACCTTTTTAGCGAAGGCGTACACGTTTTTACTCCTCAAGGAGATATGATGGTTTTGCCAAATGATGCAACTGGACTCGACTTTGCCTTCAGTATTCACTCTGATGTTGGTTACCATTGTAAATCGATTAAAGTCAACAACAAGCTGGAGCCTCTGAATTATAAATTGCAAAACGGCGATCAAATTCAGATCATCACAGACCGCAACCAAAAGCCAAATAAGGCTTGGTTAAAAATGGTCGTGACCGGAAAAGCTCGATCAAAGATCCGATCTTCCATGAAAGAAGAGAAGAAGAAAGCTGGTGAAGTTGGGAAGGAAGCATTGATGAGAAAATTGAGAAGTAAGAAGGTAAGCTTTGAAGAAAATGTGGATATGCTGGTAAAGCATTTTGAACAAAATTCCAGAGTTGAACTTTACTATGAAATCTCAGTTGGTAACATCAACCTAAAGGAAATTGGTAAATTCAAGGTAGAAGGTAACAAGCTGGTTAAGCCACCAAAAGAGGTCATTCCACAGGTTACCAGAAGGGTCAGCAAAAAAGATCCAACGCATGATCCGCATGCAGCTCGTTTAAAAATTGAAGGTGAAGTAGCGAGTCAGTACGAATACTCCTTAGCCAAATGTTGTAGTCCTGTACAAGGTGACGATGTTTTTGGTTATCTTACGGCCACGACTGGTTTGAAAATTCATCGTACCAATTGCCCTAATGCTACGCGACTAGCTGCAAGATATGGTTACCGAATTATGAAGGCTCAGTGGGAATCGACTAGCAATACTGATTTTATCGCAGAGCTGGTAATTACGGGAATTGATGATGGTCCAGGTGTGATTGAGCGCTTAACGCATAATATTTCATCCGATCAGGGGTTAAATATTCGATCATTCAGTATTGATGGTTTGGAAGGAAAGTTTGAAGGCAGAATGAAATTATTTGTTACCGACAAGGATCAACTAAACTTGGCAATTGCCGCTTTGAAAAAACTTTCGGGCGTCATAAATGTTACACGAATTAAATAAATGAAATTGTTATTCGCAATTTCTGAATTGAATATTAAAAATTAACTATGTCAGTGCAAAAGAAAGATGACGGGATTATCAAACAGGTTTTGAATATTTTTTCGGGGCATCTAGAAACAAATGGCTTGCGGAAAACACCTGAGCGGTTTGCTATCCTCGAAGAAATTTACAGGCGAAGCGACCACTTCGATGCAGAGGCATTGTATATCCATATGAAAACCAAAAATTATCGCGTAAGTCGTGCAACTGTTTATAACACGCTCGAATTGTTGGTAACCTGTGATTTGGTAAAAAAACATCAATTTGGAAAAAATCTGGCGCAGTACGAAAAGTCTTATGGCTATAAGCAACATGATCACCTAATTTGTGTCGATTGTGGCAAAGTATTGGAGTTTTGTGATCCACGAATTCAACAAATCAAAACCATGATGGGCGAACTGCTCAAGTTTAAAGTGACCCACCACTCACTCAATCTATATGGCCAATGCGATGGCGCTTGTCCTAAAACTCAAACCGAAAATAAAAATATTGCATAATTGTTGGGATAATATATAGTTTTTATTTACATTTGTTTTATTCTACATATGAATAGCTTTCATTGGCAAGGAGTTCATGTTTAGGATAAATGAATTACAGACTATTAAACACTATACTTAAACAGATCGTCCCATGACATACACTATTTCGGAACACGACACCATTCAGGTGGTTGGAGTTCGCAATCTTCTATCCGAACTCGACAACAAAACCATTCTCAAAGACATCCAAAATCGCATTGAAAGCGGCCATAAAAAGTACGTGGTGGACTTGTCTAACCTCAAGTTTATGAACAGTACTGGACTCAACTTCCTAATTATGTTGATGGCCAAGTCAAAAGACTCAGGTAGCAAGTTAGCAATAGCCAATGCATCTGATCAGGTTATTAACTTACTAGAGATTACAAAACTAAAATCTCAGTTTGATTTGCAGGCTTCTCTTGATGCTGCCATCGAAGGTTTAGCGTAGCATGTCAGAATTAGAATTAGAATTAGAATTAGAATTAGAATAAAAGTGGTTATAAATTAGAATGTCTTAGGCTTTAGCTATTCTAATTCACATTCTAATTCTAATTCGCATTCCTCCTCCTCCTTTATCTTAATATATTTCCTTACCTTTGAGTGCCTTTTAGATCTTGAATCTGATAGGTTTTTTGTATTTTACGAATGACACCTTTTTTGGGTAGTCTTATACATGAGAAACATACAAGCAGCTTAACTTCTCTAAATTTTTAAATAAATACTTTTATGAAAATCGACGTAATACTTGGCCTCCAATGGGGAGACGAAGGAAAGGGAAAAATTGTTGATTATCTTGCCTCCAACTACGACATTGTTGCTCGCTTTCAAGGCGGACCCAATGCTGGGCATACGCTCAAGTTTGACGGTCAAAAGCACGTACTTCACACCATTCCTTCTGGGATTTTCCGTGAAAGTCTGATCAACGTTATTGGTAACGGTGTCGTTATTGATCCAATCACACTTCAAAAAGAAATTGACAACCTCAACAAAACTGGGGTTAAGTTCTTAGATCGTTTATTCGTTGCAAAAAAAGCACACCTTATTTTGCCAACTCACCGATACATTGATGCAGCCACTGAATCTTTCAAAGGAAAAGAAAAAATTGGTTCTACGCTAAAAGGTATTGGCCCGACTTACATGGACAAAACGGGACGTAATGGTTTACGCGTTGGTGACATCATGTTACCTAACTTTAAAGAACGTTACGAAGCGTTAAAGGAAAAGCATAAAAGCATTCTGAAATTATATCCTGCTATAGATTTTGATTTAAAAGGAGAAGAAGAAAAATGGTTTGCTGGTTTGGAAACGCTACGTAGCTTAAAACAAATCAACAGCGAATATTTTATCAACAATGCTCTGAAAAGCGGCAAGCGCGTATTAGCGGAAGGAGCTCAGGGTTCAATGCTAGATATTGATTTTGGAACTTACCCATTTGTAACCTCTTCAAATACCGTAAGTGCTGGCGTTTGTAACGGACTCGGTGTAGCGCCATCTACGATTGGTGAGGTTATCGGTATCACAAAAGCATATTGTACACGTGTTGGTAGCGGACCGTTCCCAACTGAGTTGACTGGAGAAGTTGGAGAATATCTTCGTGCAGAAGGTGGTGAGTTTGGAGCGACTACTGGTCGTCCTCGCCGATGCGGATGGATTGACATTCCACAATTGAACTATACAATTATGTTGAATGGCGTAACGCAACTTGTTATTACCAAAGTAGACATCCTAAATAATTTTGACGAAATTTCTATGGCAACTCATTACCACTACAATGGTGAACAACAAGACGAATTGCCTTTTGATTTATCTAACGTTCATGTTAAGCCAGTTTACAAACAGTATCCAGGTTGGAAGCAATCATTAGATGGAACGAAAGACTATAGCGACATGCCTGCTAACGTAAAGAGTTATATTGCTGCAATCGAGCAACAATTGAACGTTCCTGTTTCTATGGTTTCTATCGGACCTGAACGACAAGAGTTGGTGATGAAGGAGATGGAGGAGTTGGTTAGGAATTAGAGTGTGAATTAGAATTGGAATTAGAATGCCCTCTAACGCGGATTGCGATAGAGGGCATTCTTAGTTTTAATTGTATGCGGTTTTACTTGATTCTTATTTTCTATGCGCACGCCCTAAATCTCTAAAGAGGAATCTGCGCGCAGCATTACGTAAAGAGGGCCATTCTAATTGACATTCTAACTCTAATTCACATTCCAATTCCAATTCTAATTCACATTCTTATACGCCGTTACAATATACTGATACTCCAAGGTTCGGTCATCTGAAACAACTCGTTTATAACCCGCTGCGTGCAACTCTTCTTCAATATCTCCGATGGCAAGACGTTCACTGATACCAGGTCCAACAGGTGTTTTCTTTTTCTTAAAGTCGATGATCACTAGCTTTCCACCTGGAGCCATTCCATCCATTAGATGTCTAAAATATTTTACTCGCTCCTCAAAATAAGTGACTGTGTTTACAATCAAAATAACGTCTACTTCTTCTGGTGCTAACTTCGCATCATCTGGCTCGACCAATCGTGTTTCAAACCTAGGCTGAATTTCTTTTGCCAATAATTGTTGGAGCATCGACATATAGGTAATGGCTTCTTTGTCAATATCCATCGCAATGATTTTCTTTACCTTTTCATTGTATGCAATGTATAAGGAAAAATAACCACTGGGGCCTGCTCCGATATCTGCCACTACTTTTCCTTCTAAGGGACCAATTTGTCCAACTACTAATTCAGGCTTTTGCCAAATCCAACGATTACCTCCATCTTCTAGAGAAGAACTAAAGTCATTGTTTTGATACTTTTCTTGGAGTGTTTGTTTTTTATTTTTTTTATTATTTCCCTTATTCCCGTAATCATGTGTCTGCTGTGATCGATGGCGAGTGCTATCATCGTAACCAGTATCACAGGAAAACCCTAGAAGCAATACCAGAGATAAGATTAAGAAGAAATTTATTTTTGCGTTGAACATTGATTGTCGTCTTTACTGTAAAGTTAGTCTTTTCGTTTGGCTTTATCTAGTTTAACAATGTATATGCTTTATTTTCCAACAATTGGAAAAATTTACTCATTATTTTTTCTTCAGTCACAGATAGCTTTCATTACGCGCTCCATCCGTTTTAGAACTGGGCCGCTACTCCCCGAATAATTATTGACGATCATTGAGAAAGACAGCCACTCCCCTTTTTTATTCTTAGCTAGTCCTGTATAACTACGTACACGATTTAAACCACCACTTTTAGCTCTTAAGTTCCCTTGAGCAGAAGTTCCTTTCAATCTGTTTCGAAGTGAGCCGCTTTTTCCGGCAACGGGTAGCGAATCATAAAACGAACTAAACAATTGTTTGTCTTTTTTTATCAGCCGCATCACTGTTGCTAAATGATAAGCAGCAACTGCATTGTAAGGCGACAAACCCGAACCATCTTCTAAATAAAATCCATCTAGTGATAACCCTTTCTTTTTCCAAAAGTCATTCACCACCTTTAATCCTGCTTCGGGTGTTCCCGCTCCTTTCTTTTCTTTTCCCAATACACGCAGCATGGCTTCACAGTATAAATTGACGCTTTTCATATTGGTTCGTTCTACAATTGTTTTTAGATCTGGAGATTGGTGGGTATAAAAAGTAGTACGCTTTGTTTTTGCTGATCCTTCTAGATCTAATTCCATTTGAGTGGTCGCATACTTTGACGTTTCTATTCCCATTTTTTCCAAATGCTTCATCAGCAAATGTGCCGCCGTAAATGCTGGATCAGGAATAGAACCTTTGATTGTAAAATCCTTACTACCTAGTGGAATCGTTCCGCGAATGTAACAAGCATAATTATTAGGTGCACCAAAAATATACGCATTATCGCCAGAGCCCTTTTCGCCAGAAGTCAATTCATTCATTAATAATAAATTAGGAATCTGAGGTGCTACGTTTTTCACTTTGGGTTGCCCACCTAACTTCGGGTTTTGCCGTAAGGTTAAGAAGTACATATTTTCATGAATATTTAATCCCAATGCACCTGCCCCATAATAATTCCCCAAATCTTCATAAGCCCAGGTCCGTCCTCCTCCCTGCGTTCCCAACCAAGAAGCATCACCAACAATTCGTCCTGCTACTTTCTTGATACCTGCTTTTTGAATCGCCTCATAAAATTTTTGCAACACCACATTCAAGGGGTCTGCCGCTGCGCATTCTGATGAACCTAATGTTGGGTCTCCCTGCCCCATGATATACAGATTTCCTTTTAGCGTACCAGCTGCATCAATCGTTCCGTCATATTGCAATAGCGTTTTAAATTTATAATCATCTCCCAATAAAGCTAGGGCTGCTCCTGTCGTTACGACCTTCATCGATGAGGCCGGAACTAAACTCTTTTTAGACTCATAGCCCGCTACCAATTCTCCCGTTTCTACATCTAAAACAGAGATACTCACCGAAGCATGCTTCATCGCTTTATCCTTTGTCAAAGCAGTAATTGCTTCTTTTATTTGGCTTTGAGCCAACAGCATAGGCAAACTTGAAATAAAGCAGGTAATTATTAAAACAATGCGAATCATAATTTTGTCTTTAGTTAGTAGTTTCAATGCTACAAATGCAGTACCTTCGAAACTCAGAATGAAGTCGAATTTACGTTAAAAAAATGGAAGAAATATCGATTTGGAACAAAGACGGAAGACCGAAGTCCGAAGACCGAAGTTTCCCACTAACGAATTTCGCGATCGCGGAGGTCCTTCGAGTTCGATTCTACGGTAGAAGGCAACTTCCGACTTCGGTCTTCGGACTTCCGTCTTCCTAACATAAACACCTATATAATTGGCAACATCTAATTTTTCATGGTTGAGTAAAATGGCATGGCGCGATAGTCGTCGCAACCGTAGCCGTTTACTTCTATTTATATCTTCCATTATACTGGGGATTGCTGCGCTAGTTGCAATTAACTCGTTTAGTGAAAACCTTCAACGAGATATTGACCGAGAGGCAAAAACGCTTTTAGGTGCCGATCTTTTATTGGAAAGTACTTCCGTAGCAACGGATAGTATGAGACAACTGATGGATTCTATCGGTGGTGAGCGAGCGCAGATTGTTGGTTTCGCTTCAATGGCTTCTTTCTCAAAAGCTGGTTCAACACGATTGTGTTTTATCAAAGCGCAAGAAGGTGATTATCCTTTTTACGGAAAAATAGCCACCGTACCTGAAAATGCATCAAAGACTTTTCGAACTGGTAAAAAAGCTTTGATTGACAAAAGCTTGATGATTCAGTATAAACTTGAACCGGGTGATTCTGTAAAAATTGGTAATGTTACTTTTGAAGTTGAAGGGCAAGTAAATGCTGCTCCTGGTAGCTCAGGTTTTACTTCTTCAATTGCACCAGTCATCATGATTCCAAAATCATATTTAGAAGAAACGGAACTATTAAAAACGGGAAGTAGAGTTGAGTATCAACATTATTTTAAACTACCTGCGGAAACTGATATGTTGGCGCTCACAAAAGCGATTGGTCCGAAGCTACGTACCTTTTCTTATCGCTGGACAACGGTAGAAGAACGAAAAGAAAACGTTGCGGAAGCATTTGAAAACTTGGCTAACTTTTTAAATCTCATTGGCTTTATCGCCTTACTACTTGGTTGTATCGGTGTGGCATCTGCTGTTCACATTTACATAAAAGATAAATTGGCTACCGTTGCAATTTTGCGAACACTTGGAGCCAGTGGTAGACAAGCTTTTTGGATTTATCTCATTCAGATTATTATCATGGGATTAATTGGTGCAGCGATTGGTGCAGCGATTGGAAGTTTGTTACAACTTGCCATTCCTTTGGTGTTAGCCGATTTTCTACCTTTACAAAATGTGAGCGCGGAGGTTTCATTTACTGCCATTGCGCAAGGTATCTTTACTGGACTTGGCATCGCCGTTTTGTTTGCCTTGTTACCTTTATTAGCGATTCGCAAAACCTCACCTTTACGTACGCTACGTGCTAGCTACGAAGAACCAGATAGCAAACGTGATCCACTAGCTTGGTTGGTTTATTTACTGATCTTTTTGTTTATGTTTACCTTCTCTTGGTTTCAAACAGGAGGAGGCATAGAAGCGATTGCTTTTCCTATCGCTATTTTTGCAGCCTTCCTTGTACTAGCAGGTATTGCACAATTTGTGATTTGGTTTGTCAAGAAATTTTTCCCAAGAAATTGGAGCTTCGTTTGGCGACAAGGTATTGCCAATCTCTATCGCCCCAATAATCAAACACTCATTTTGATCGTCTCAATTGGTTTGGGGACTTCCCTGATTTCTACTTTATTTTTTGTGCAAGATTTATTATTAAAACAGGTAGAGGTTTCTGGTAGTGACAACATGCCTAACATGATTCTTTTTGACATTCAAAACGAGCAAAAGGATGCTGTTGCTGAATTGACTTCTTCATATGGTTTACCACTTATTCAGCAGGTTCCTATTATCACTACTCGTGTAACTAGCGTGAATGGTGTTTCAAAAACGGAGAACCGAGCAGATTCACTTTCTGAAGTTAGCAACTGGGTTTATCGCAGAGAGTTTAGGTGCACCTATCGAGATACTTTGATTGAATCAGAAACGATTATTGAAGGAGAATGGGTTGGAGCGAAAAAAGAAGATGGAACTATTTATGTTTCCTTGGCGGAAGATGTTGCTGACAATATGAATGCATATATCGGAATGCCACTTACATTCAATGTACAGGGAGCGATGATAAAAACGAAAGTTGGTAGCATTCGAAAAATTGACTGGAAGCGTATGCAGACTAATTTCTTTGTTGTTTTCCCGAAAGGTGTATTAGAAAAAGCGCCACAATTTCACGTCGTCGTTTCGCGAGTCGAAGATCCAGAACTTTCTGCCCAGTTTCAACAAAAACTAGTTAGTGAGTTCCCTAATGTTATGGCGATGGATTTATCCACCGTACTTCAATCTGTTGATAATATTTTGACGAAAGTCTCCTTTGTGATTCGCTTCATGGCGCTCTTTAGTATTTTGACTGGACTGATGGTTTTGATTAGTTCTGTAGTACTCAGCAAGTACCAGCGCATTCGTGAAAGCGTACTACTGCGTACACTCGGTGCCAGTGGTAGGCAAATTCTCAACATTAATGCGTTGGAATATTTCCTTTTGGGTGCACTCGCTTCCTTAACAGGAATTCTACTTTCTTTTGTGGGTGCTTGGCTATTAGCCAAATTCACTTTCAAAATTCCTTTTGCACCGAATTTATTGCCGCCGTTTCTGGTCTTTATTGGTATTACCTTATTGACTGTTTTTATTGGTGTGATAAATAGTCGTGGCATTTTGAATACTCCTCCGTTGGAGGTTTTGCGGAAGGAAGTGGGGTAGGTAGAATGTGAATTAGAAGGGAATTAGAATTAGAATTAGAATGCCCTCTATCGCAATTCAGACGCGTTAGAGGGCATTCACATTCACATTCACATTCACATTCACATTCTAATTCTAATTGAGCGCCAAGGCGCTAATCGCTAATCCACCTGATATCCAATATGAAAAAGCGCATCTCCTTGATTAACTACAGGTGCATTATTATGCCCTATGATGTAACCTTCTCTTGTTGCTTTAATGATTACTTCGAATTCACCGTAAGGATCTCGAATTGCGCCAAGCGGCTCTCCAATTCCTACCTTGCAACCTGATTCTTGTGACCATTCGAAAATACCTGCTTTATCAGCACGTACCCATGTTGTTTTATTGAAAACGATGGGTTTACTTATTGCTGCCGGTGCATCCTTTAGCATTCCATTAAAATGTAATACGCGCTTTAGTCCAGCAATTCCTCTGGTAATGGAGAAGCCATCGAAACGCAGTGATTCTCCTCCCTCATAAACGATCGTTGGGATTTTCATACCTGAAGCAATCTTACGAAGTGTATTTGGGATATTCGATTTTTTGATGAGATAAGGTGCAGCAAATTGACGCGCTAGTTCTGCTGACTTTTCATCATTGGCTGTGTAGCGAATTTGTGGATAATTGTATCGCGCACTTCCTCCTGTATGGAAATCGATTACTTGATCGATGTGTGGTAAAACTTTCTTTGTTAAAGTAGCTGCAACACGTGAAGCCAATGAGCCTTTCATGTTCCCAGGGAAATTTCTATTTACATCTTTTCCATCTGAGGCATCACGCGAGAAGTTGATGAAACCGTATACATTGAGTAGTGGTATTGCGATGACGGTTCCGGATGTTAAGTTGTTGAATATTTTTTGATTTACTGACTTGCGAACGATTTCAACTCCGTTGATCTCATCACCGTGTACACCTCCCATTACCAAAACAGTTGGTCCTACTTTTTTAGATCGAAATACGTGTACTCGTATGCTGATGACCGTACCTGATGGTAGTCGTGCTACGTTTAGGCGAATCATTTCGTTTTCTCCGGGTTGGATTGTCTTTCCGTTTATTGTAATTTCTTTTGCCATGTTTTTTAACGTCATAGGAACTTGCCTATGTTATTTTTTATTCCGTTCAATTACTTCAATCATTTTTCCTGCTACGTCTATTTTTGTAGTCGTTTCAATACCTTCTAATCCGGGAGAAGCATTTACTTCGAGTAATAATGGCCCTCGTTTGGATTGTAACATATCGACCCCTGCGACTTCTAATCCTAGGGTTTTCACTGCAGTTAGCGCTGTGTTTTTTTCATCTTCTGACAATTCGATTGGGACTGAGCTTCCACCTCTGTGTAGGTTAGAACGAAACTCTCCTTGCTGTGCAGTCCGTCGCATTGCTGCTACCACTTCTCCTCCAACTACTAGTGCGCGAATATCTGAGCCTGACGCCTCACTTATGAATTCTTGAACGATAAATCGTTGTCTCATTTTTATATAAGACTCAAGTATTGATTCAGCAGTGATTCTATCATTTACCAAAATAACGCCGATGCCATGTGTTCCAGATAACAATTTTATTACGCAAGGCAAGCCAACAGTTTCTTCTACTCGATGCATACTAAAATGTGGACTAGGAAGAATAGTCTTTGGCATTAGAATACCGGACTGGGTAAGCAACTGGAGACTTTCCAATTTACTTCTGGAACTAACCAAAGCTTTTGAACCGGTGAGACTGTAAACCCCCATTGTTTCAAATTGGCGTATAACGGAAGTTCCGTAAAACGTACCCGAGGCTCCTACCCTTGGTATAATCGCATCTATTCCTTCTACTTTTACACCCCGATAAAAAATATAAGGATTATTATTTTCCATAATCAGATTACATTCGCTGTAATCAATTACAATCATCTGATGGCCTCTTTTTGTACCTGCAGCGACAATGCTTTTGGTAGAATAAAGTTGCGGTCCTTTAGAAAGCACGAGTATATTCATACTTTAATAGTTAACGTGTTTTGGTGAAGCAAGATAGGTAAAAAGTTGGATTTAGAAATAGAGAATCAGAAGTTTTACACAAACGCTTAAGCAGGAAAAATCTGAGCGTGGGTCTTCTGTCTTCTTACTTTTTACTACCTTGTCTAATATACTGAAGTAATTTCAATCATTTAGACGCAAAAATATGAGTACAGATACATCTCCTCCTAATATTCCGGTAAATGACAAAAGAACCATCTTTGGCTGGGCCATGTTTGACTGGGCCAATTCTTCTTATGCCTTGGTTATTTCGGTAGCTATATTTCCCTTGTATTTTAACGCAGTGATGGGTGACAATGAATTGTTTTCCTTTTTAGGAATACCTGTTACCAAAACCTCCCTTTTCTCTTACTCATTATCTCTTGCTTATTTGATCATTGCTTGTTCCTTGCCTATGCTTACGGGGATCGCAGATTATAGTGGTCGTCGGAAAACCTTTATGAAGTTTTTCACCTTAATGGGATCGCTGGCTTGTATGAGTATGTTCTTTTTTGATGGAAGAGGAACGATGTATTTGGGGGTGTTTAGTTTTGTTTTTGCGGTGATTGGATTTGAAGGTGGAAAGACGTTTTATAATTCTTACTTGCCTTTGATTGTTTCCGAAGATCAGTATGATAAAGTGAGTGCAAAAGGTTTTACATACGGCTATGTCGGTTCTATGATTTTGTTGGTATTAAACCTTGTGATGATTCAGAAGTTTGAAGTATTTGGATTTCCAGATAGTGGCTGGGCTACTCGAACGGTATTTTTAACCGTAGGAGTTTGGTGGTTTTTATTTGCACAATTTTCGTTTGCTAGATTACCAAAAGATTATAATGTTCCGAATGTAGAGGGGCTTCTTTCAAAGGGCTTTGGAGAAATCAAACGGGTTTGGAATTATGTCATGAAGCAACACAACATTAAGTTTTTTCTCTTTTCCTTTTTCTTTTACATTGCTGGTGCGCTGACGGTGATTGGATTGGCGTCAACTTTTGCAATTGATCAACTAGGTTTTGAAGCAGACGAATTGATTTTTCTTATTTTGCTATTGCAAATTTTGGGTATTTGTGGTGCTGTTCTTTTTGCCAAAATATCAGAATGGAAGGGCAACAGGTTGTCGATTATTTTGATGCTATTTATTTGGATGGCTGCTTGTGTAATCGTTTATTTTATACATGAGAAATCGCACTTTTATTTTATCGCAGCCTTAGTTGGTTTGGTTATGGGAGGTATTCAATCACTTTCCCGATCTACTTATTCCAAACTCATTCCTGAAGATGCAGACAACACCGCTTCTTATTTTAGCTTTTTTGATGTAACTGAAAAGGTTGCCATGGTTATGGGATCTTTAAGTTTTGGTATTATTGATCAACTTACAGGAGGGATGCGAAATAGTATTATTGCTTTGGTTTTCTTCTTTGTTTTAGGGATTATCTTTTTACTGTTTGTGAAGGTTGAGCGGGGTACTGCGTGATTGGGCTAACTACACAACTAGAGAGGTTTGTTTAGAGGAAGTGGGGGCCTTAGACTTTGCTCAGAGTGACAAACTTAATTAGTAGGATAAGTTGTAGTTTTAAACGAACAAACTGTTCCGGTGCGCTACACCTTGAAAGGCGCTCTAATATATGGGTTACAAACAGGATTGGTGCGCTGCACCTTGCAAATAGAGAAACTCTTTGTAAATTTTTTAGATTTACGTACTTCCTTTCTTAAAAAAAACTTAAGTAGACTCTAACAGCGCAGCGATCTCAAGTTACTCAACTATATATTCATAACACCCCAAATCCGGATTCGTGTCATCGCGATCTACGTTATCCAAATCTTTTGTAATCGACATCAATGGAATAGCATTTCCTTCTGCAATAGACAGCGTATCTAAGTGATAATCATCTTCACCTGGATCTACAAAAAGTGCATCGTCGCTAGTCATATTAATACAGTTGGTACAAAAGTCAAGGAAGTTAGTATGAGGACCATCCATCAATACTTCATCCAATCGAATAATACAATCTTCAAATTGATAGCTGAATGTTGTATTTTCTGAGCGCTGTACTAAAGCAATTTCATCTGCACGCGAGCCAGTGATAATACAGTTTTTAAAACTAGCACTTAAATCATTCGCATAAAACTGTGTACAAAAGGGTTGGTCTAAACAAAGTGCATCACTCATACCTAAAGCATCTGCCTCCACTCCATAACTCGCAATCGTGCAATAATTAAAATTGTAATTTCCTCCTTCCAACAAATTCACTCCTCCTCCCCCATTGTTATAAACCAAACAATTGTTAGCCGTAATATCCGCATTGATACCGAGTATACCACTGGCATTTGTATTGTGATAAACAGAATAATTCGTTTCCAAAGTTGCTAAAGAATCTACTGCGACACCAATCACGGCATTTTTCACCGTCGTGTAGTTGAACACATTATTTTTACTCTGAGCAGTCAACACGATTCCAAACCATTGCCCCCACACATCTTCAAAGCCCTCCTCTAGTCGGTCGCCTTGCACTACGATTGGTTCATCATAAGTACCTTCCATCTTTAATGTTCCAGTACTGGTGGTAATGATTCGTCCATCGTTATAAAAGACACGAAGATCGTCGTCATCAATAAAACTTTCTAGACCACCATGTACATAAATATTGGTTCCTTTTTCTACCCTGAGTACACAACCATCAATGACTAAAATCCCAAATATAACATAGGGTTTCTCATCATCCCAAACGACCTCTCCCCCTGCACAAGGCAAGAGGTAATCGCCACCATTATTAAATTGATTGGGAATATAATTCGCATTTTGCCCCCAGGCCTCAAGTACTACTTTCTGTGTATTTCCATTCGTTTCCAAAATCAAATCATCAAAAATCACAAAAGGACTAGCCACCAAGTCCTGATCAGGATCAACGGTCACCTCCGCAAAAATATAGATACTATCGTTGGGTGGTACTTCTACATTATCAAAAGAAGTCCCAGGGATTCCATCTACATTGAGTCTAAACTTAGTATTACTACCAGCTCCCATATTGATTTTCCCAATATTAATACGCTTGCTGTGTGGGTTATACACCTTAATACTCCGAGTTGCAGAGCCTATAGTGGTAAATACCGTATCAAATGTCAAGGTATCTGTCGAAAACTCCAACTGAGCACCTGAATCTGTAATTAAATCATCACTCGGTCTACAAGCGTAACAAAAGAGTACAGATACTATAATAATGGATATAAGCGTCCTCATAAATTATTTTCTTAGTAAAGAAGTTCTTAAAATTGTCAGGTTTTATAACGCAGGGCTAAATTAAAGATTGTCACTTAGAAAGGACATATATAGCTTACCTTTTATACTGACATTTGGTGGAATAAGTTACTCTGCTTTGATTGTAAAGAGTAGGACAGTACTTTCTGCCAAAATATGCTAATTTTGTCCCATGGCAAAACCACGAATAGATGTTATCATACCTGCTTTCAATGAGGAAAACTCAGTTGGGAAGGTCATTGCGGATATTCCTAAGGAGTTAGTTCGCGAAATTATTGTTGCTAATAATGCCAGTACTGATCGAACTCCCGAAATGGTTTTGAAAGCAAATGCCACTCTTGTGGACCAACCATTAAGAGGTTATGGCAATGCATGCCTCAAAGGAATTGACTATTTAAAAAATAAGCCAAAAGCAGAGCAACCTGATATTGTCGTGTTTTTAGATGCTGATTATTCGGATCACCCTGAGGAGATGACTCAATTGGTACAACCAATTATTGAAGACAATATGGACATGGTCATTGGATCGAGAGCCTTGGGTGAAATGGAATCAGGTTCGATGACGCCACAACAGATTTTTGGCAATTGGCTAGCTACTTCGCTTATTCGCCTTTTTTACAAATATGAGTTTACAGACTTGGGGCCTTTTCGTGCCATTACTTTTGAAAAGCTTATGGAGTTAGACATGCAGGATCAAACTTATGGTTGGACGGTAGAGATGCAAGTGAAGGCTGCTAAAATGAAATTTAACTGTATTGAAATCCCTGTGACTTATCGTCAACGAATTGGGTTTTCCAAAATATCAGGAACTGTTAAAGGAACCATACTCGCAGGACACAAAATACTCTGGACTATTTTCAAGCTACTTTAGATTATCAAACAACTATGCACATTATCGCTTATATCGTTCTAGCAGTTTACTTAATTGCTTTGATTTATATTACTGTTTACTGCCTCTTGCAGTTTCAATTATTATTTTACTACAAGCGTTTCCATCGTTTACACAAAAATGATGTAGAGAAAACACTTCCTGCTGAACAATATCCTTACGTAACAATTCAACTACCCGTTTTCAATGAAATGTATGTAATGGACCGATTGCTTGATAATATTATCAAGATGGACTATCCGAAAGATCGTTACGAAATACAGGTACTAGATGATTCGACTGATGAGACAATTGAGATTTCAAAGAAAGGAGTTGCGAGACTTAAGGCTCAAGGTTTCAACGTTGAATATATTCATCGTGTAGATCGAACGGGTTACAAAGCTGGTGCGCTCAAAGCTGCCATGCCTAAGGTTAAAGGAGAATTCATTGCTATTTTTGATGCGGATTTTCTACCGCGTCCTGATTTTCTAAAAAGAACAATTCCTTATTTTGATAATGAAAAAGTAGGCGTGGTGCAAACTCGATGGGAACATATCAATGAGGATTATTCGCTGTTAACTCGTCTACAAGCGATGCAATTAAATGTGCATTTCACAGTAGAACAAAACGGACGTTACGCTGGTGATTGTCTTTTACAATTTAATGGTACTGCCGGTGTTTGGAGAAAAACCTGTATTGAAGATGCTGGTGGTTGGGAAGCAGATACGTTAACTGAGGATCTTGACCTAAGTTACAGAGCGCAGTTAAAAGGTTGGGAAGTTGTCTTTTTAGAAAAGGTGGCGGCTCCCGCAGAGTTGCCTGCGGAGATGAACGGTTTGAAATCACAACAATTTAGATGGATGAAAGGTGGTGCAGAGAATGCACGAAAGTTGATGCCTGCTGTTTGGAAGTCGGATATGAGTTTTCACAAAAAGCTACACGCGACAAGTCACCTGCTGGCGAGTACGGTTTACATTTTCATCTTCTTAGCAGGTGTATTTAGTGTACCATTGCTTTTTGCTATACGCGCTTTAGATATTCCTTCGCATTACTTTGCGGTATTCTTGTTGGGATTAATGTCCGTTGCGGCGGTATACTACGCAGCGAATGTACAAACAAGGTTCAGTAAAGACTCGATGGTCAAAACCACTTTTAAATTTATCATATTGTTTCCTGTTTTTCTTGCCTTATCAATGGGCTTATCTTTGCACAATACTATTGCTGTTTTGCAAGGATACCGTGGAAAGAAATCGCCTTTTGTACGCACACCAAAATTCAATATTAAATCCTTGAAAGATTCTTTTGACAAGAGAAGTTACCTAGCTTCAAAAATTTCGTGGACAACTATTTTTGAAGGTTTGTTTTGTATTTACTTTTTAGGCGGTGTTGCTGCTGGACTTTATTTACAAGATGTAACCTTCCTTTTATTTCACATTCTTTTAGCAGTTGGATATGGTAGTATTTGTTTCTACTCAGTCAAGCATATTAGTTTTAAATAAGAGTTTATAAAAGCTTTCGCTTAAAATGGAGAACCTTCGTCCTTGGGAAAAATATTTTTGGTCGATCATCTTGATTGTGCTAACTTGGGGACTAGGATATAAAGCAGAACAAAACGTTTTTTCAGATATCTTACCATTTAGCTTAGCTTTCTTTTTAATCTATTGGCATATTTTCAAAAACGTATACCATCTTAAGAGCGTGTACTTTTTCCTAGGACTTGGAATTCTGCTTCGCTTTTTATTGATCTTTGGCGTTCCTAATTTATCAGATGACATTTATCGTTTTGTTTGGGATGGCCGTTTGATTAATAATGGAATAAATCCGTTTGATCATCTTCCCTCCTATTATATTGACTCGGAGGTTACGGTACAAGGTCTTGATAAGGCTTTATACAATGAGTTGAACTCACCAGAATATTTTACGATTTATCCTCCAGTTTGTCAGCTCATTTTTGCCTTCACTACTTTTGTGTTTCCTACTAGTGTTTGGGGGAATGCTTTATTAATGAAGCTGTTATTTGTTCTTTTCGAAACGGGTACGATTGTACTCTTAGTCAAACTCTTAGCACATTTTAAGTTATCAATTAAGAATGCTTTACTCTATGCTTTGAATCCGCTCATCATTATTGAGTTGACTGGAAATCTTCATTTTGAAGCTCCGATGATCTTTTTTCTTTGTTTGTCTATTTGGTTGTTGGTTAAAAAACGTTGGAAAACATCTGCTATCGCAATTGCACTTTCTATTGCCTCTAAGTTATTGCCCCTTATATTTTTGCCTTTATTGATTCGTCGTTTGGGATGGAAGCAGAGTTTCTATTATTTCACTGTCGTTGGAATAACACTAGTGCTTCTTTTCGCTCCGATGATCAATGGCGTTTTCATTTCTAATTTTGGCGACAGCCTCAACCTCTATTTCCAAAAATTTGAGTTTAACGCTAGCATCTATTACTTAGCGCGTTATATTGGTTTTCAGATCAAAGGTTATAATCTGATTCAAATGCTGGGGCCAATTCTTGGACTGACTGCATTCCTAGGTATCTTAGGAATTGCTTGGCGAGAAAAAAATATTCAATGGAAGTATTTACCTGAAGCTATGCTTTTTTCTATTTGTTGCTATTTGGCGGTGACGACTACTGTGCATCCTTGGTATGTGAGTTTGCCAATTGTACTTTGTGTATTTACTTCGTTTCGCTTTCCAATTTTATGGTCTGGCTTGATTTGGTTAACTTATATTAATTATAGCTATGCTGTTTATACTGAGAACTTGTGGGTGGTGGGATTTGAGTATGTCTTGGTTTACTTGTTGTTTGGATATGAGTTTTTGAATTGGGAGAGGCGAGGTTTGTTGGAGGGAGATTAGTTTTTTTAGCGTCCCCGATTTTTAATTGGAGTGAATCGTGGGGAACCCTTTTAGGGTTGTTCATGAGGGATATCTTTGTGGTCTTAATTCTGTCTGTCCGATATCGTGCGTATGTGTGTTTGTAGTGTAGCCAAGGATAGCGAGATGCTGAGAGAAATGCAAAAAGCCCGATTGTCAGTTGACGATCGGGCTTTTTGTTTGTTTTCTAACTGTGATTAATATGACCAGAGATCATGTTCAAAGTTGAAAATTTCTTGTTTGATTTTATCCGCTTCTAAGAGTAGATCAACTCCACTCAAGTAATCTTGCAAACGTAAATCGTGAACGTTTGACGATTTATAGATATAGCTAGAGAAGAAACGCATTTCGAATAAATCTTCCCATGTGTTTAATGCTGCATCGTTTCCAACATTAAATACTTGGTGACGTGCAAGAATCTCACGGCATTCAGGATAGTAAACCCAAAACATTGGCTTTTCATATCTGAAGTTACCATTTTCATCTTTTACATCGATAAGAGGTGCAATACCTAATACTCTAACTTGTAGTGTAGAGGTTTGCTCATCGAAGAACCAAACTTCTTTGATTCTAAAACGCTTTACATCTTCAGGGTTAAGTTCGTTACGAACTACCTGAATTTGCTCTTCGTAAGTTTCTGGATCAAATGTGATTACTGTATCCACAGTTGCTCCCATAGAAGCTACTTCATTTGCTTGAAGAGAAGAAGAGAATTTATCATCTTCTGTACTGTAAACAGTGATGTCACCATTTGTAGCTGCATCCATAAGGATAGAGAAGAAAGGCATTTCTGGGTATGCAAAAGGGAGGTTCATTTTCTCTCTAATGTCGATAACTCTCCAAATACGCTTTTCCCAAAAGATATCTGCCTCACGAAGAGGTTGATATTTTAAAACCATTCGATCGTCAATAATTCTTTTCTCAACAATATCATCTAATGGTCGATCCATGTCAGGATCAGAAGCTTCAGTGTCTACTTCTTCGGGTATTTGAGCATTTACAACAGAAGTTGAAACGAACAAAAACATAAGCATGCATGCACTCAATAATTTAATAACGATCTTCATGACTTTTACTTTTAATGAAATAAAGTATGTTTGTAAATTTTCTTAGAATAATGTTGCGACCGAAAGATCGCAACATTATTTAAGAGGATATTTTATTTAATTTTGAATACCATAGAGTTGATCTTACGACCAGCTTTATCTCCAGGGCATTTAGCTTTCACGTTGTCAAAGTAGTAAATATCACCTGGTTTTGCTTGATTAACTAAACGCTTAGATTTAGCGTTGTATCGAGCTCCACCGTTGTTAGATTCAACTGGATCTTGACGCTTTGCAACGTAAGTCAAGTTGTATCCTTGGATTTTACAAGTAGCTTCGAAGTCAAAGTTATCAAGGAATGCTCCCACACCTCCTTGTGCTTTAAACTCACCGTTACCCATTGCACCACCGTTTGATTTAGACAAACGTGCCATTGGATCAGGAATACGCTTCACACGGAAGTTGAATGGTGTATTTGGTAATCCACCACCTGATACATTGATTGTTGCTTTTCCAGGAGTAGTCGCCGTTGCGATATAACCTCCCTTACCGTTCTTTCTCAAGTTACAACCAGTACCGCTAGCTTTCACTTCGTTACTTGATGCACCAGCAACAGTAACAGATACAGGGTTGTCAACACCGATGTAGAATACATTCATCTTATCGGCAGAAACAGTTGCAGAACGAACACCAACTTCATATTCAAATTCAGAGTCAGAAGCATACTTCTCACCTGTAATTGGATTTGTAACGTTTGATTTCAGTTTAAGCTTACGCTTTCCTGTAGTATTGGCAGTTTCAGTGAATTTACCAACACCATCAACAAGGTTTACAGATTTACCATTTACAGAGATAGAAGAGTTCTTACCAAATTCTGATGAGTAAGCACCAATCTGAACAGTTGCTTCAAATTTTTCACCTTTAATTACATACCCTTTCTTGGCATTAATTACAGGGAAGAATTTGTTCAACTTGATTTCTCTACCACCTACTAACTCAGCCATCTTGTTGACTAGAGTTGCTTCAGAGTTTCTTGCGTCTGTCTGTAGCTTAGTAAGTACTGGAAGAACAGCTGCTAAAGGCATTTGCTTGAATTTGTATTCAGACCATGATTTAGCTTTACCGTCTTTTGACTTTGCTTGAATTTCCTCATCCGACTCAATTGTAAGAGGAAGAGAAGATTCAATATCTTTAATTCTTTCCGCTACTTCTTCGGCTTTTAATTTACCTTCAGTCATAACGTCTTCGTTACTGATAGTATTGGAGTAGATCTCAATTAATTTACCTTTAAGGGCTTTAAATTTTTCAGCAATGATTGGTCCTTGAGGCTCTTTCCCTTGTCCAGGGTAGCCAAGAACTAACATTTTAGAAGTAACATCTTTGTTCTTCTTTCCTTTAGGTTTATTTTTTCGATCACCTTTAATATAGTCCTCATCATTATGAGTACCATCTTTGTTACCAGATCCATCGATCAAACCATCTTTGATAGTCTCAACGAAAGCAACGAATTCATTTACTTCTTTATTTACAGCATCAATCCCATTATTTAGGGGAGCTTGCAACTTAGGTTTCTTTTCAAGGAGTGGTTGAATACCTTTCTTAGTGGATTCAACACCTTGCTTAGTCAAATCATTAGACACTTTCATACTTTTGTCCAAATCAAAGAAAGCGTTCATCACCTCTGCAGAAACGTTTAGGGCCAAGAGGGCAGTTAGTACCAAGTACATTAAGTTGATCATCAACTGCCTCGGTTCCTTAGGTATAGACATTTGTCTTTAGTTTTTAGTTAGGAAATGGATGAATATTGACAATGGGATAATTACGACTTACCGCCCATGTTAGACATAGCAGAAAGTACATTACCGTATACATTGTTCAATGAACTTAAATTTTTGTTCAATGCAGATAGTTGTTCTCCGTACGCTTTAGTATCGTCTAGAGAGTTGCTAAGCATTGACATAGATTCGTTCATTCGAGTATAAAAGTTGTTCATACCCTTTAGTTGATCACCTGTTTGTGAGAAATCAACTTCCTGAAGTGCTTTAAGTGAACCAAGGCTTTTTGACATTCCCTGTAGTTCGTTAAGCATTCCACCTAACTGTTCTTCTACTACTTCACCGTTAAGACCTGGTGTAGTTGCAGCTTGTCCTCCTGCAGTAAGAGGAGCAATATTTGAATCATATTCATTCAATCCTGGATAAAGTTTATTCCAGTAATAATCAGGTTCTGGACCGATTAATCCTAAGAATAAGAAAATAAATGCTTCAATACTCAAACCAACGATAAGCATTTCACTCGCATAAGGCCAACTTTCAAGCTTGAAAAGTGCTCCAATAAGTACAATCGCGGCACCACAACCAATCAATAGGTTCTTAACGTATTTAAACATTTTTGATTTTAAGAAACTCATTTTTTAAATCATTTAAGGTTAGTTAATTTATTCCAATACGGGGGGATTTTATAAGTCGATATCGAATTACAAAACCTATACCATATGCTTAACGCTATGCTATAAAAAAGTTACATATTTTTTCATGGAGTTTTCACAAGTAGGTAGGATCTATAGGTAGATCAGAGAATATAGTACCTAAATCAGAATGGATATGTGTGATACATATCCATTCTGAGCGAGGTGTATATTTTTAGAAGTCGTTGATTGAGCGACCTAAGAAGGTAAGCGCACAACGGAATCCGATATAAGACTTAGTTGTATCTTGAAATTCCCAGTGACGGTTACCAGTTTGTAGGTAATGTGCAATGTCTTTCCAAGATCCACCTCTGATTACTTTACGCTTTTGAGCTTCAGAATCATCATCTGTAGCGTCATAACGCAAATCAGGGTTTAAGTCATGTAAAAATGAATAAGCATTTTCGTGAAAAGCGGTGTTCGTCCATTCTGAAACGTTACCAGCCATGTTGTATAGACCGTAATCGTTTGGAAAGTATGCATCTGCTTTTACAGTATACAAACCACCATCTTCAGGATAGTTACCACGGCCAGGTTTGAAGTTCGCTAACAAACAACCTTTTGCATTTCTTAGATAGTATCCACCCCATGGGTAAGGCGCCATATCGTGTCCACCACGTGCTGCGTACTCCCATTCGTGTTCAGTTGGTAAACGGAAATCTTCAGAATTCACACCGTCACCTCTGTAGGCTTGGTAAGAGTTCCATAATTTAGTTCTCCAGTAAGAAAAGGCAGTAGCCATTTTCCAATCAACACCAACTACTGGATAATCATCAAAGGCTGGGTGCCAGAAGTAGTTACGAGTCATTGGCTCGTTATAAGAGTAAGCAAAATCGCGAATCCATACTAATGTATCAGGATATACGAGTGCTTTGTCTCTTTTGATTAAAGAAGTACGAGATACATCTTTTGAATGAGCAGCTTTCTGCCAATCCAACCATTCGTATTCGTATTCTAGTTTAGAAACATTTAATTCTTTTTTACCAGCGAATTTGTCATCGCCTTGGTACCAAAGTTCCTCAAGAGACTCGTTGTCCTCCCAATCAACTTCCATATCCCAGTCAAGACGCTCGTCTCCATCTTCAGTTTCAGTGAAGTGCTCTTGGTAAGTATGAGCTAAAGAATCTCTTACCCAGTAAACAAACTGACGATACTCATTGTTAGTGATTTCAGTATCATCCATGTAAAATCCTTGGATTGAGATGGATTTAGGTTTCTGAGTAAATGAGCTGGTTGCATCCTGATCGCTGGCTCCAATGTGTAGAGTTCCAGATGGGATGTATACCATTCCGTAAGGATTGATTCCTTTCCATGTTGGCCTGTCCATTATTCCGATAAGCTGACCGTTCTGTTTAGTCCCGCAGGATGACAGTACAGTTAGAAATAGAGATAAGACTAGCGCAGATTTGAGTAGTTTTTTCATTTTAACACCCGAGTTTTCCTTCGTTTTTAAAGAAATGCAATAAAGCGAACGTAAATATACTTTGTTTACTTTTGAATTCAAAAATTAATTTTTGATTTCTGCCTATTTGTAGTCAAAGTACTAACGAACACAGAAATATGAACGGCGTATCTACCTAAAAAGTATCTAATCGCCAAATTTAAATCTTAAGATTTGTATGTAATTTTGCCAAAAGGCTATAAAAACCTTGGATTATAAATAATCGGAGGTGGCACTCCTCCCCCAATTGGCTTGTTGAGGTTGTAGTTTACTGTTATCTCGTGAGATCCATCGCTAACATTTTTCAAATCAGAAAGCGTTAAATCATAAGAGTAAGCCAATGTGGTCTTTTCATTGATTTTCATACCTGCGATAAAAACCACGGCATCGAGGGTCACGTTATCATAACCTCTAATAGATGCTCCTCCAAAAACATTGCCATTATATCTTAATATCGTAGATAATTCAACTTGATTTTGCGTGATATCCGATTTTATAAGAACGGATGGCATCAGCTCTATCAAATCTCCTATCTCAAAATTAGTCGCTGCAAAGAGCATAAAGTGTCTTTTTTGCAAAAAATCCGTTTGCCCATCTGAATAGTTAAACTTTAAATCATTTCCCAATAAGTTAATAGCCGAAAATCCTAGATCTAAGCGCTTACTCTGAAAATAGATACCTCCATTCACTGTTGGAGCTATTGCGGTCTCTAATCCTATTGGAATTCTGTTATCGTTATGATTGATTGTGCCTGTGTTTTCGCTATATTCTCCTCCAGAAGCTCTTAACTTGGTACCATCTAGGGCCTTTTGTACAACTCCTGCTGAAAGTCCTACCGAAAACAAACTTGTTTTATTTACTTGAACCCAATAATTATAAGAAAGCAAAGCGGTGCTGTTTCTTGATGCACCTAAAATATCGTTCTCCAAGGTAATGCCAATACCTCCACGTAACCTGTAAAGAGGCATATGTGCATTAATTTGCTGTGTAAATGGACTACCTTCTAGATTGACCCATTGCTTGCGCACCACTCCAGTGAAGCTAAGAGAATTGTCTAATCCTCCATAAGCTGGATTAATAGCATACTTATTCAACATATACAAGCTATACTGAGGACTTTGTTGTGCATTCATGTTGTAAATGCAGCCTAGTAAAATTAAAAAAGTAAATATCTTCTTCATCTGATTAGATTGTAAAGGATAAACAAAGGATATTTTATATTAATCTCGATAACTTAAATAACTGAGATTAATGGCAAATCAATATAATTCAATGCGTTTTAACCTTGAAAAGCAAGCTCTTTGCTATTCAACGGACTAAAGTTGGTTTTGATTTGTATTTGATTTGGCTGAGCAAAGAA
>CALGLS010000394.1 GCA_937959375.1 uncultured Saprospiraceae bacterium | reverse complement strand
TGGTGCTACAGAAGAGATGTCATAATTTATTATTGATCCTGAAAATTCGATATCAGGATTTGTGTCATTATATCGAAGTCTCGATTCAAGTCGAATCTTATCTCGTAGTCGTTCAGTAAAAACAACATCCAAAGTAGGTGTCGAATTCGAAGCATTGTTTTCAAACAAGGCAACATAAAAGGTATTTACCTTAGGGTCAATTGATGTACCTTTAAATGAATAACAATTAGATAGAAGCATGGCAAAAAGTACCAAGCCTAAAAATAGCATCCGATTTTTTATTGTAGCCATAATTTTACTTTTGAAAAACAATTTCATTTACATAAAGCTAGAATAAAGAACGGTTGATATCTAAACTTAGATGCGTGTTAAGGAAAGATTAACAGGGAGAGTGAATGTCAAAATCAAAGTTAGCGTTTCAGTTTCCTTTGTCGAGTACAACTTTGATTGCCACTCTAATTCTAATTCTAATTCTAATTCCAATTTTCCAATCAGTCTAACTCATAATGCTTGATCTTCCGATACAAAGTCCGTTCTGAAATTCCCAATTCAGCAGCAGCATCTTTTCTACGTCCTTTGTGTTTCTTGAGTGCACGAGTGATCAAATCTTTTTCCATGTCTTCTAGCGAGAGATTGTCTTCAATCACTTCCATTCTGTCATAACTACGATCTGTTGGATTTTCAATAATGATTGGAGCATCAGGATTATAGATAGGTTCATTTCTTTCGGCAGGAGCAGGGTAGAAGTCCTCTTGATTTTGAAGGTCGGCCATCTGAGTAGGGTAGTTTTTACGCGAAGTATCTCCCTGTTGTAGCTGACGCAAACTGCGAATGTCAGGAACACTCAAGTCATTGTTATTGATTAACTCAAAAACCAGAGACTTGAGATCATTTAAATCATTTTTCATGTCGAAAAGTAACTTGTATAAGATCTCCCGTTCTTGTAGATTGTCGGAGCTGTCACCATTTCTACGAATGGCAGGTAGGTTCCTGTTGAGAATCTTTGGCATTAATTGGACAAGCATTTCTGCATTGACAATCTTCTCCTCAGACATCACAGAAAGTTGCTCTGCGAGGTTTTTTAATTCACGAATATTTCCAGGCCAAGGATAGCCTTCTAAAAGTAACGTCGCTTTTTCGTCTAAACGAACAGTTGAGGTTCGATACTTATCTGCAAAGTCTGCGGCAAACTTTCTAAACAAAATAGAAATGTCTTCTCGTCGCTCGCGTAAGGAAGGTACCTTAATCGGAACGGTGCTCAAACGATAAAATAAATCCTCTCTAAATTTCCCGTTCTGTACACGCTTTTCTAAGTCAACATTGGTTGCAGCAACTACTCTTACATCTGTTTTCAAAACCTTGCTACTTCCCACTCTAAAAAACTCTCCAGCTTCCAATATACGTAACAAAAAAGCCTGTGTGTCTAAAGGCATTTCACCAATCTCATCTAAGAAAATTGTTCCTCCATCAACCGTTTCAAAGTATCCTTTTCGTTCTGTACTCGCGCCAGTAAAGGCACCTTTTTCGTGTCCGAATAATTCTGAATTTATGGTTCCTGCAGGAATTGCTCCACAGTTGATTGCAATAAATTTACTGTGTTTTCTGGGGCTCAAAGAATGAATAATAGAAGAGAAAACTTCTTTACCAACTCCACTCTGGCCATTAATCAAAACTGTCAAATCCGTGTTTGCCACACGCACCGCTGTTGCTAAGGCATGGTCTAATGCCGGAGAACTTCCAATTACACCAAACTTTTGTTTTATGGATTGTAGATTTGCCATGTTTCTCAATAATGTATTTATAAATTGAACCCTCTGTTGTCTTTGACTTCTCTTGTTTGAATCTCAGATTCCAATATCAAATTCGAATCTTAAAATATGTAGTTATTGTTTTTGCAAAAACAAAAGCCTCCTAAATTGTTCAGCTAAAAATTAATGTACATCACTCAAACTCAATCATTTCACTTTTTTGAGTTAATGAATGATGTTGAGCTGACTAAGCGAAGTCGAAGTCAAGCTCACACCAACTCCCCAATCAAAGTAGCCCGAGTCACTCCAGTAACCTTCACCTCCGCATAATCACCAGGTTTTAAACCATCCTTTTTAGGGAAAATCAAAACCTTATTTTGACTAGTTCGACCTTTAAAGTCAGCATCAGATTTTCTTGAATCACCCTCAATCAACACTTTGAATGTTTTACCAATGTCCTTTAGATTGTTTTTGTGAGAGATATTCATCTGTAGGTCAACTACCTCTTGCAAACGACGTTTTTTGACATCGTAAGGAACATCATCAGGATATTTCCTAGCAGCTAAAGTTCCAGGTCGTTCCGAATAGAAGAACATATAAGACATGGTATAGTTTGCCCACTCAATCATTGAAAGTGTATCCTGATGTTCTTCTTCAGTTTCAGAACAAAAACCACAGATGATATCAGCAGAGATGGCGCAGTCAGGAATGATTTCGTATATTTTTTCAACACGTTCCATATACCATTCACGGTCATAAGTACGGTTCATTTTCTTTAGAATTCGACTGTTGCCAGATTGAACAGGAAGGTGTATGTAGTTGCAAATGTTTTCATACTTCTTCATGGTGTACAGTACCTCGTCGGTAATGTCTTTAGGATGTGAAGTAGAAAAACGAACACGCATTTCTGGACTGACCAAGGCGACCATTTCCATCAACTGAGCAAAGTTTACAACTTCTTTGGTTTCAGGATTCTCCCATTTGAAGGAGTCCACATTTTGCCCAAGCAAAGTCACCTCTTTATATCCTCTTTTGTATAGATCAGTTGCTTCCGCTACGATACTAAATGCATTTCGGCTTCGTTCACGTCCACGTGTATAAGGTACTACACAGAAGGAACACATATTGTCGCAACCTCGCATGATGGAAATAAAAGCAGCAATACCATTGGAATCTAAACGAAGTGGATTGATGTCGGCATAAGTCTCTTCACGAGAAAGAAAGACATTCATTCCTTTTTCACCACCAGCAGCAGTAGCTACTAATTTAGGCAAATCACGATAAGCATCTGGCCCTGCAACGATATCCACTAATTTCTCTTGTTCCAGAAATTTTTCCTTCAATCGTTCGGCCATACAACCAAGTACACCAATCAAAGTGCCCGGCTTCTCTTTCTTCACCTTATCAAACTGACGTAGGCGTTGACGCACATTGTCTTCCGCTTTTTCACGAATAGAGCAAGTGTTGATCAAAATAAGATCAGACTCAGCCATTACCTTAGTAGGAGCGTAGCCAACCTCAGCAAGAATACTGGCCACAATTTCACTATCACTGAAATTCATCGCACAGCCATAGCTTTCGATATAGAATTTCTTGCCCGTTTGAGGAGTTAGCATTTGTTCATTATAGAACACATCGCCTTGCTTGCTTTCGTCAAGCGGCTGCTTCAAATCATTTATGGTAGGATTGTCGTTGTACATTTTTGCGCTTTCATTCAATGAATTACACCAAAGTTGAATTGTAAGTCATTGACTATCAGTAAATAACAGCAGATCTAATATTGATTGCTGAATGCAGGCGCAAAGATAAGCATTTTAAAGAAAAGATGTGACAGAATGGCAGAGGAATAGGTGGAGAGTGGGAATTAAAGTTTCAGTTTCAGTGGCAATTCT
>CALGLS010000393.1 GCA_937959375.1 uncultured Saprospiraceae bacterium | reverse complement strand
CAATGTGTCACCAAATCTCCAGAAGATTCAGATTCATTCAAACGATAATAACTTTCCGCCTCTGTGTAATAAAAGTTTTGCTTCCCATTGTCCTCTCCCATGATAAAAGTGATGTTCGGACGTTTTGTATTTTTAATACTTTGAGAAACATTTACCTTAGTCACTTCCGCCTCAAAGGTCATAACCGTAGGACTAAACTCAGCCAATGATTTGATCTCCTTATTCAATTTCATCGTCAGGCTTCCCAACAAGATCAATAAGAAGATGACCATGAACCCTAACCAATATTTTTCTGGATGCTTTTTCATTATTCTATATTTTATTTTTTTTGGATAGGGAAGGAAGCACCGCCGCTAAGCGACACTCCCCTCCTTGCTCTTTAATTATTTTAACTCAGCTTTACGGCACGTTTAAAATTTTAAGCGCAGCGCAAAATCTCTGCGAACTCTCTTGCGTATCACTACACCTCACGGGAAACTCTGCGTCTCCGCATCTCTGCGTTTTAAAAACTCTTCTTTGTAACTCAACTCTGCAGTCACTGGCCGTACCGGCAAAGCGCACGTCTCTTCAAGCCGCACAGGCTTACCGACCTTTACACCGCATTTAAAAATTTTAAGCGCAGCGCAAAATCTCTGCGCCTCCTTTCGTCCCACTACATCTCACGGGAACTCTGCGCCTCCGCGCCTCCGCGTTCAAACTGTAACTCAGCTCAGCAATCACTGGCCGTGCCGGCGAAGTGCACGTCTCTTCAAGCCGCACAGGCTTACCAATCCTTACGTTCTAACACTAAACTCAATCGTACGCCCCCCTTCCAATCTCCAACTAATAAACTGCCACTTCAAAATCTTAGCTTTCAACTTCGCCTTCAAGGCCTCACTCATTCCTTTAGCAGAAACCTCGACCGAGATCACCTTCCCTGTTTCATTCGTTGAGATAATTACTTCAAATCCATCTACTCGTTCCGTTGTTGCAAAACAAGACTTGAGTCGCTTCACTTTTTTCGCTAACATCGTTTCAAAATCAATTGGCAACTTACCGGTAAAACTCTCAACACTTAGAACCACTGGATTGACATTTGACTTTTTGCGCTTACGCACCACACCTTCTGTACCTGCGTCAAACCCTACGGCAGCATTCGAAACACCTTGTGGTAAGGGAAGTGGCTGCTTCACTTTTTCAACCGATTGACCATCACCAACTACTTCGTGATCAATGGCTACGAAAGAAGTGTAAGCCGTCATCAAATTATATTTCAAACCTAGGTTTGTGATCTCTTTCGTCGTTTCAGGATCACTATCAACACCGTTGTAATCATCGAGTAACTTGATGCGTTCACGAGCCCAAAGCGAACGGATAGCAGCGTTACGTTTACTTGGTTTGTAGTTTGCAACTTTGAATGTTTTGCTATAAGAAGCACCTCCTGTGTATCCCGAAATAGTTATATTTCCTTTTGGTGTTCCTTTGTATTTTCCAAAAACAATGACAGGTCGTTCTGCCAATACATCCGGAATAGTTGATGGCTCCATATCATAAACTTCGATTCCATTAAAACTTGTTTTCACTTGCGTTAAAACAGGACGGTTAATGTACTTTCTAAATTTCTCAGCTTTTGCATGTGCTTCCTTCTGTGTGGTAATAACCATTGGCTCACCTCCACCAACATGCGCCATTCCGTCAATAATATATCGGTTGACACCAGAACCAATTCCGAAGGCATACACATTTGTTTGATCTAAATTATTGCGAATGATATCGTAGGTTTCTTTTTCAACACTCACGTAACCATCGGTCACCACTACTACTGATCGAGACAGGTCGACATCGCATCTTGGCATATCCAATACTTGTTGTAATGCTGGCAACAAACGAGTTCCACCGCCACCTCTTTGGCTGTCAATAAAATTGACCGCAGTTTCAATATTTTCTGCACTCGCGTGAAGCGCTTGCTCAGACAACAAACCTGTTGATCCAGAGAACACCATCACATTGAATCGGTCACTTGGACGTAAGCCTGTGATCAAATCACGTAATAATTTTTTAGAAATATTCAAAGGAAATCCCCCCATCGATCCAGAAACATCTACTACAAAAATATACTCACGTGGCGGAATCTGATTCGTCGTTACACGCTTTGGAGGTTGCATCATTGCTAAGAAAAACTGCTCGTCGTTATGCTCATAAAGTAATAAACCAGATTCGATAGCATCACCGGACAAACCATATTCAAAAACAAAATCGCGGTTACCTCCTTGCGTTTCAGAAGCATCTAGTGTAAGACTTGCTGTCGAAATCGTTTCGTGTGCAATGGACACCTCGTGTGTTTTACAATTCATATGTTGAATCGGCATACCTGCAGAGAGGTAGACTTCCATTCCAAAAGTATAATTCGGTAGTTTATTTTCTTTTTGGTATGGTGTTGCCACAAAACCAGAATTGGATTTTGATGCTTCTGCAGTTGTTGTTTCTGAGTAACGAGGTCCGACTACCGTTGGATAAACGAATTCATAAACACCTTCTTCTGGAATCATCAATTCTGTATATTTCAAAATCACTTCGATCACATCACCTGGCTGTATATTCGCTACGTTCATCTGAAAAACATTCGGTCGTTCCTGCTCTAAAAGCGAAGCGCGCTTTCCTTCAGATTTTGCAGCTTCATAATTTTTTCTTGCTTTGTTTTTCTCTTGAATTTCAGCAGTGATGGTTCTATTACCAATCTTCATTTCGAGTCCATAAATTGCTGCGCGTGTTGAAGTTGGAAAAACGTAGATGGCTTCGAGTGGACTATCCCCCTCATTAGCGTAACGTTGCGTTACCGTCACATCAGCAATGACACCAGCAATGTTTACAGATGCCTTTGTTGATTTCAGTGGCAACTGATCTGCTTCAGTGTTTTCACTTTTTACAAAAAAGTAGGGCGACAAGGTTTTATCATCTGCTACTTTCTGAGCTTTGGCGCTAAGCGCTACCATCAATATCAATTGAGCTAGCAATACGAAGCGTAGGATGGAAAGCGTGGTATTTTTCATGTGATCTTAGATTTTGATAATTAGGAAATTCCATTTCTGGTTGATTATACTATCAAAATTAA
>CALGLS010000392.1 GCA_937959375.1 uncultured Saprospiraceae bacterium | reverse complement strand
AAATTTCCCTCCTCGACTTTCGAGGTAAGAATAGATTTGGTTTGTTCCTGGGTAGTAAAGTTTGTGATGCGAATATTTATAGGCATCGGCCATTAGCAATAAATTATTCTTTTTCATCTTTTTATTATTTAGTTAAGATTGTTGTTGTTGTTGTTGTTGTTGTTGTTGTTGTTGGACAGGATTAACATGATTGTCAGGATTGCTCTTTTAGCGTATGGATTTACAGGGATTTAAAATGTTCATTTTGATTCCTGTCTGATCTAGCGTCAAGCCAGGCAGGCTGTCAAAAAGAATTCACTTTCGTTCTCGCTCTTAAAAAAGCTTCGCTTTTTTAAGAGCGAGAAATCCTGTAAATCTTGTTAATTCTGTCTAAAAAACGAGTTCGAATTTTCAATAAGTCCTAAAATCAACAACTTCATGAATATCCGATTGTAATTTTAGAATTTGTTCAGCTATGAACAAGTAAATATTTTTCAATGAGTTTTTCGAAAATCGGAATATGCTCCTCTGTTATTTTTTCTTGCTTTATTAATACTGGTAATTGATCGACAGCTAACCAATCTAAAGCAACGATATCATCCTGCGCTTTGGGTATACCTGAAATAAAATCGCAACTATAAACAGTCGTAATAATTTTGTCAACCTCTTTGCGGTAACGCCAATCATCAACGCGATGTGACAACTCGTAGCTAAATGCACTCACCACTATCTCACCACACTCCTCTTGCAACTCTCGCTTCGCTGCTACTTCGTAAGACACATCTTCCGGATCAACGTAACCTCCCACCAATCGCCACTTATTACTGTTCGCCTTTTTACCAAGTAGAATTTCAGTTTTTTCATTTCTAAAAACAGCGACGTCAACTGTTGGATAAACCTTGGTGTATTGGTTGTAGTAAGCATAGACAATCCCTGCTCTAAATTCTAGCGACTCAGAAACGCGCTCAGATAATTGTTGACGCAATTCTGTTGCATTGGCAGGACTAATATCTGGCAATTCCACGGTGTCAATTTTTCCATGGTAATAATTGACAAAACTATCTCGACTTCCATACAAGACAAAAGAACCGTGTTGAAATGTGTTGTGTAATAGTTGATCGAGCTGTGACGACCAGACTTCATCTGAGGGATGATCGCAAAGCGGTAGTACCACTAGATTTGGATATTCCTTTTTGATCATTCGCTCTCGGGTAAAATAATCGTATGGATTTCGGCGCGAGCCAGATACTGGACTAATACCTAATACGATCACCAATGTGGCATGTTTTTCCTGTACACGTTCGATCAGATTCTTGTGACCTTCGTGTAAATATGGGCTTTGAAATCTTGCGATAATTACTCCTGTAGTCATTTCTATTTGCGTATTGTTTACACAAATATAGTATTTGCGTACAAAAGACGCAAATTGATTTTGGAATTAATTTTACCTTCTGGTAATACCATTAACATAAATCAATCAAAATCAATGAGTTAGATCTCGAAATTAATTCCTTCTTTTTTTAGTTGGAAATAGCGTTTTTCATTAAATTGGTAGAGAAAGCCGGGTCGACCAGAGCCAGCGTGCTTTTGTTTTTGTTTGGTTTCCAGCAAAAAACCGAACTTCATGATCTTCTTTTTGAAGTTGCGGCGATCGATTGGGCGATCTAAAACGGTCTTGTATAATTTCTCTAATTCGGAGAAAGGGAATTTCTTTTCAAGGAGTTCAAATCCTATGGGTTCGTAGGTGAGTTTACCTTGTAATCGGAGGAGTGCGGTATCTATAATTTTCTGATGATCGAAAGCAAGTTCGGGAAGTTCTTTGATATTAAACCAGTCAGTGGACTTTGCGTCAGAGCCGGCTTTGGGCCTGAATGCATCAGGGCGAACCAAACCAAAATAGGCAACGGCGATGACGCGATTACGAGGATCACGCTTTATTGAGCCAAAGCTGTATAACTGTTCAAGGTAATTAATTTGAAGTCCAGTTTCTTCCTCTAGTTCTCTTTCCACTGCTTCTTCCAGCGTTTCGTTATTGTGCACTAATCCACCTGGCAATGCCCACTCTCCTTTGAAAGGTTTTATTTTACGATTGATCAATAAGATGGACAGGCCTTCACTAGAAGTGTAACCAAATACTACAGCGTCAACGGAGACTTTTATGTTTTGCGTTTGTTTCACGCAATAAAGATAGGGAACAAATGTGAATTTCAGTGCTAATGGTAGTTTCAATTTTCCTTCTATCGAATTTGCTTCTATAGCTAGTACTTCCATTGAAACCTTAGTCTTGCTTTTCTGACTAGTAGGTTTTTTACAAAAAAAACGCTAAAAATCTCCGTGGGTCTCCATCATTTCATATAAATAAAGGTATCGCACTAAGGGCACCTCCTTGTTTAGGTGTATTAGTAATATCAACTTTAAAATATGCAAGAAATAAAATATCTCTTTCTCATCTTATTCCTATCAAGTAACTTACTTGCACAGGGTCAAGAAAAAATTACCATCAGTGGTTATCTAACTGACATAACTTCTGGAGAAGCCTTACTTTTTGGTAATATTTCTATAAAAAATACCACTATAGGTGGCAACTCAAATGAATACGGTTTCTATTCTTTAGACATTCCGAAAGGAGAAACGGTGACCATTATTTTTTCTTATTTAGGTTACAACAATGTTGAAATGGACTTAAATGAAACTGCTCCAAGAACGATCAATGTCAAACTTGACCCTGAGGGCACTATTCTAAATGAAATAGAAATCGTTGCAAAAAAATCAAATTCACAACGAGAGGAAGTCAGTTCTACTCAAACGAGTTC
>CALGLS010000391.1 GCA_937959375.1 uncultured Saprospiraceae bacterium | reverse complement strand
TAGCGTTTGATGCCATCATTGCCAGGCATGAAAAGTTTGTTGGCTTCGATTAGAATTTTGTATGGTTTTCTTTGTACTTTTTTTGTTGTATGATCTATTTCTTGGGGAGCATAATTCATTTGACGCATCGTGTCGCCATGGATATCCCAAAAGAGTTGTTGCAGTTCTGCTGACATTTCTTCTTTCCAGCCACCAACCTTACCTTTGCGGAAAAATTTACCAGCCTGTTCTTTTTGTAACTCTTTATCAGAAATAAATCTTTTGGCAGAGCCATACTTCGGTGTCCCAAATTTTAAATCTTTGAAAGAAGGTAATTTGTCAGCTTGAGGACTTGGCAAATCCATAATACCTCGCAACTTTTCTAATTCTCGAATCGGATCACGAATCAAATCCTCAAAACGAATAATGAGATCAGCACGTTCACTCCATTGTCGAACATTCTCAGCCCAACCACCAAAGTGACTTCCTTTTGGGGCGATAATAGCTTCCAGCAAATTTATTTGAAAATCAGAATCAGGATCAATAATATCTTTTCGATGATGAGCAATTGAAACCAATGCATCGCGACCGTCTCTAACTAAATATACTGATTTGATAGAAGCGTCATTCGGTTCTAATTGATTTGGAAGTAAATGTGTTTTTACAACTTGAAACTGATCATAATTATCATCAACTGGATAAGCAGTCTCCTTATGAAACGTACTGGACTCAATGCCGTATACCTCGTATAGGACATTGCGAAAAAAGGTATTTCCTGAACGAGGGAAGGACGCCAGCCAAATCATATTGTTTTCGATTGATTTTTTTCTAAATCTGAATAAGATACTCAAATCTATAAAAAAAAGATTAGTTTTGAAGACTTAATTTTTATTATGGAAACGAGTTTTTACCCAAGATGTTCCTTAGTTAAACTCTTATTAGCATCTAATCTTAAACGCCAAAGAAAACATGTTCGGATTTTTGAAAAACGATAATGACAAGCGAATAAAAAACAATATTCAACTTGTTTCTATTCATATTCCTAAAACAGCAGGTACTTCATTTCGAAATACCCTGAAAGAGGTGTATGGCGAACAAAAAGTCCAACGACTTGATATTGGAGATAAGAAATTTCATTTAGAACAAGTTCCATTTCAATTGGACAAATTGGCTAAAGAAATAGAAGTAGTACATGGCCATATGGTCTATCATTTGTTAGAAGAAAAGTTCAACATTTCCAACAAAATTCCAGTTATCACTTGGCTTCGTGACCCTGTCGATCGAGTGATTTCCAATTACAAATACTTGTCGAAACGTCTTGCTGAAGAATTGGATGAAGAAGGGAAAGGACTAAATATTTTAGCAAAAATGCAACGGACTTTGATGGAATATGCACATGATGAAAGAAACCGCAATCGCATGAGTAAATTTCTTTCAGGTATCCAGCCGGAAGAACTTTTTTTTATCGGCTTGACCAAACACTACAGTGAAGATTTGAAATACCTCTCACAGTTGTTGAATTGGAAAAAATACGAAGAACATCGTTATAATGTAACTGGTCGAAGTACTGCTAATGCTACAGCGGAGGAAAGAAAGACAATTGAAAAATTGAATGCTTTGGATGTTGATTTATATCAAAAAGCAATTGAATTACGCAAGCAACGAAAAAGTATTTAGATGCTCCAGTTAATTTCTATCCATATCCCTAAAACGGCTGGTAGCTCTTTTTACCATATTTTAAAAGAGGTCTATGGAGAACAACTATCTATTTCCTATCGACGAAAAGATTACAAACAAGCGCTTCAAAATAATATTTCTTTTTCAGATTCACTAAGGAAAAAAACGACTATCCTACATGGGCATTTGTACTACCATGAACTCAAAGAATTACATCAAAATAGCAATGCAAAAGTAATTTGTTGGTTGCGTGATCCTGTTGATCGAGTGATTTCTAATTACCGACATTTTATTCAACGCAACAGCCTGCCTAATGTCAGTCGTCCGAATCAACATCGTATCAAAGAATCTCTTTTAACCTACGCACAACATAAAGAAAATCAAAATAGAATGAGTGAATTTCTTAAGGGAATTGACCTTGAAGATTTGTTTTTCATTGGTTTTTTGGAGTTTATTGAAAAAGACTTATTTGAACTGTCGAAGTTGTTGGATTGGCCAGATTTTAATATCCCAAAATTGAATACTTCGAGCGCTCCTAGAATAAAAATACCTGAGTCTATTCGACTGGAAATCAAGTCTTTAAACAAAGAGGACTGCGAATTGTATGACAGAGCTTTAGCGCTTGCTGCAAAGTGAATGTCTCCTTAAAAGGATGGACTAAAAAGTGTATTTAAAGTAATGAATATCTTCCTGATAAAATTTAGCCACTAAGGACTTTAATTCTTCATCATAGTGATCTCGATAGTCCAATTTTAATGGATTGACATTAAGTTCCAATAGTTGAGAGGGGAGTGAAAGTCGAGTAGCTAGTTCTTTGAAGTCAGTTTCCAAATGTTCAAAGCGACCAATAAAGTCCATGTTTATTTTTCCTTTCTGATCTTTTAGCCAATGTGTTTGTGCTTGAAGATTAAAGTGAATTTTTGAGTTTGGGGACTTGCTTGTCATCTTAAATGTTGCCCATTTGTAAAAGTCTTGTTTGAGTACCTCATCAGTAATCATGTTATTTCTCAATCGAAAATGATAGAATGACAATAAGCGATCCCAAGGATTCCTTACAAAAGTAAATTTAAAAACAGCGTCCCATTTTTCTTGACCTAGTAATCCAATTATTTTGTTGGCATCATTATGTTTTCGTACACCATTTTCTTTATTAACTCGATTGAAGTCCAAGGTCCATCGCATACTGGTTCCTGCCGTTTTAGGAATATGAATAAATACAACATCGTTTCTTCCTTTTAGGAAGAAGGGCCATGGTGGTAGCGAATTATTTTTAGCTTTATTATGCGTATTATCCATGATATCTTAAATTTCATAACTTCTAATCTTTTCCAATCTCAATTGTCGCGTTCGTTCATCGATCGTATCCTTTAGACAATCATTGATATAAAAAGTAAGCGCCTCATAAATATTTTTCGAATCATAAATAGGAACACCTTTATCTATCACAACCACTCGGGTAGCTACTTCTAATACTTTTTTAATATTGTTAGAAACAAAAATAACAGCCTTATTCGGTTGCTTGACATACGCCTTTAAGTGATCATAACACTTCGCTTTGAAAAGCGAATCACCAACAGCTAGCGCCTCATCAATGATAAATAGATCAGGTTCAGTAGCGATCGCAACGGAATAAGCTAACCGAGCTTTCATACCCGATGAGTAATTGCCAACAGGCATATCCAAAAAATCTTTGTACTCAAAAAAGTCGATGATGAAATCCATCTTTTCCTCCAATTCTTTTTTTGACATACCAAGCATGGCACCTTTGATGAGTATATTTTCTCGTCCTGTAAACAAGGGCTGCATTCCTGCATTTAATGCAAAAATCGGTGTAATCTTTTTCACCCCATTAAAAACAATTTGTCCATGATCAATAGGATAGATACCAGCAATCAAGCGCATTAAAGTTGTTTTCCCTGAACCATTTGCACCGACCACTGCCAATATTTCACTTTCCTTAACTTCCAAACTCAAATCGTTCGTTGCCCAAAATTCATGCTTGCGCAAGCGCAGTTCCTTCTGTTGAAGATTCAGCAAACTACTCCCAACATCAAGCATACCGTAGTACAAGCTTGACTTCAAATCTCTACTAAATTTCTTGTAGATATTTTGAACGGAAACCATTACTTTTTCTTCCTTATCCATTTCGATTTATTAATCTATTCGATTTTAATTTCAAACGCTATGTGTCCTATGTGCCTAGATGGTAAACTGCGGTAGTGGGTCTACTAATTAGTAACCAGTCGTTCCAAAACTCTCGGCCCAACCGTCTGGAAAAAAATAAAGGCCAAAACAAAAGCAACAAAAGCTCCCGCACTACAAATCAAAAAACTTTGTGTATCACTAAAAATTCCACTCGTCAAAAGATCTCGACTAAAACCAACCAAATAAGTCAGTGGATTCCATTCTATAAAAGTTGAAAGACCACTTATATTTAACTTAGGCGTATAAACGATAGGAGTTAAAAACATCAATAATTTTAAAAACTCATCAATCACTGCCACTACATCTACTGCCACCACTCTCAAAACAGCCACCACTAAACCAATTGCCAAGCCAGCCAAAAGTAAAGGAATCAAGGCAATTGGAAAAAGTAAACTAGTCCAACTCAACTGCACTCCATAAAGCAACAAAACAACAAGGTTGACCACAAACGGAATAGCAAATAAAATAAGATGCACAATGATTTTATTAACCATTAAAACTTCTTGCGGAAACTTATTCATAATCATCATCCTGCCACCTTGCAAAATGATTTGACTTGTCGTTTGATAAATACCAATAAAAAATCCCCAAATCGAAGTACTTAGGAGCACATAAGCGGGATAAGGAATGCTTGACTCTCCAGGTTGAATGATACCAGCTCCATTTAAGATAATCCAAATGATGACCGAGAGAATAGGGTAGATAACCATCCATAGAATACCAATAAAAGATTTCTTGTAACCGGAAAGAATATCTATGCGTATCAACTGTACCAGCAGGAATCGATATTTTCTCATATTAGAGAAGAAGTCTGAGCCGTTTTGCTGTAAAAGCTTATATATTCCCATTTGTTTTTGTTTCTTTGACCGTAAAGTTTTATCCTACATCTCGTATCTTTAGGTTCATGTTATGAAACGAGTTTGAAGATAAAAGTTAGCTTTTTGTATTTATTTTTTTATAACTACTTACTTACGGGTGCTAAATTATTTTATTTGGTTTGAAGGCTTGAAGAATCTCTTGATCGTGTGTCTGTTTAGTTCTGCTAAATTCCGCATATTACCTGTCCTTCAAATTTTACATCCTTGACTCCTTCAAACTTTTCTAAAAGAATATGACCAAACAAAATTACTTAGTTCCTCATTACGAGACCATCTTAGTTTCCTTAAAAACCAAATACCCCGTAAAAATATGAAATTGAATGACTTAAAAAAGAACTGGGACCAATTTGGGAAGGATGATCCCTATTGGGCCATTCTTACAGATCCCGATAAAAAAGGAAATAAGTGGGATGAAACGGACTTTTTTGAAACCGGACGATTGCGTACGGATCAGATTGCCAAAAAACTAAAACGTTTAAAACCAGAATTAGAGTTTGACTCGGCTCTAGACTTTGGTTGTGGCGCAGGGCGACTTACTCAAGGTCTTGCCAATCATTTTGGAAAAGTAGCTGGAGTTGATATCGCAGCTTCTATGATCAAACTCGCCAATGAAAAAAACAAAAAAGAAAATTGTACTTATTATCTGAATGAAAAAAATGATTTGTCTTTATTCGAATCCAAAAGCTTTGATTTTATTTTTTCAGAAATCACCCTACAGCATATGCAACCCAAATATGCTAAAAATTACATCACAGAATTCCTCCGACTTTTAAAACCTACTGGTGTTGCCATATTTCAAATTCCTTCTAAACCTGATAAAGACACACGTGAATGGCACAGTTCAACCCATAAGTTGATTCGAAATACAAGAAGCTTGTTCAATGCTAATAAAGAAAACAAGGAAGCACCCATTATGGAGATGTACTGGATTCCGATAACTGAAATGGTGACATTTTTAGTTGAGCAAGATGGACAAATAATAGAAGTTAAAAAGAATAATGCTGCTGGTGCAGACTGGGATAGTTATACCTATGTAGTGGCTAAATCTCCCAAAATTTAAATCACACTTTATTATTCTATAAAAATGAAAATCGCAATACTAGCTGATCCGCTCGACAACCAATCCGCTGGTGTGCACACTTACACCAAACAGTTGATAGAGGCTTTGGCCAAATACGATACTGTAAATGAATACCTCATCATAAGGCAGAAGGTAGATCCAAGCCTTAATTTACCTCAGTTGGCCATACCCAATAGTAAATTTCCGGGCCATGCTTCGTTGCGCATGTTTTTTATCATTCCTTTTATTTTGAGAAAAGAAAAAGTAGATGCAGTTTTAGAACCTGCGCATTTTGGACCATTCAACTTGCCAAACCGGATAAAGCGAATAACCATGATCCACGATCTAACACCGCTCATGTATCCACAGTATCATCGCTTCCATAGCCGATTACTACAGCGCATTTTCCTCAAACGAATTTTGCAAAAAGCTAACTTAATTCTCTCTAATTCTGAAAATACTACTAAAGATATTGTTCAAACATTCCCACATACGAAGTCAAAAGTCAAAACAATTTTGCTAGGAAGGGATGTAGATTTTCATCCAATCAGCACTCGAAACTATCTCAACAAAAATAAACTTTCATTGCCTTACTTTCTGTTTACAGGAACTATTGAGCCTAGAAAAAATTTAATCACCTTACTAGATGCTTACCAACTTTTTAGAGAACAAACGGATGAAAAAGTAATGCTGATTTTTGCAGGAAAGAAAGGTTGGAAAACAGAAGCGTTTTTTAATAAACTAGAAAAACATCCTTA
>CALGLS010000390.1 GCA_937959375.1 uncultured Saprospiraceae bacterium | reverse complement strand
TTTTCCAGCAATCGCGGATTTTGCGTTAGAGGGCACATTCTAATTCTAATTCTAATTCTAATTCTAATTCAAATTCAAATTCCCATTCAAATTCCCATTCTCCTCCCCATTCCTTACCTTTACCCCCAATGAAAAAATTCTCATCCATCATAGAAGACTATTCCAAAGGAAAGACGATGCCTGGTCAAGAAATCATGCACGTACCTCCCACACCTTATTTGCAAAAGCAAGCACTTTTTGCAGCACAGATAAGTGGTAAACCTGCGGAGGGGCTGGGGATGATCGTTGTGATTCCTGCCAAGGATGAACCCAAATTATTAGATAGTTTAGCCGCATTGAATAATGCTTTAAAACCCAAGTGTGGGGTCGAAGTAATTGTGGTAATCAACGACTCAGAAAAGGACGAGCCGAAACTAAAGGAACGCAATAGAAAGCTGTTTGAAAAAGCCAAAAAGTGGGGATCAGAACATAGTGTAAGTCGGATCAAATTTCATATACTTTATCATCGCAATCTAGTTCCTAAACATGCAGGGGTAGGTTTAGCCCGAAAGATTGGAATGGACGAGGCGATCTATCGTTTTGAGCAAGTTGGATTATCAAATGGGGTTATTATTTGCTTCGATGCAGATTCCTCTTGTAAGCGCAATTATTTCAAAGCGATTGAAAAACATTTTGATGAAAATCCAAAAACACAAGCTTGTAGTATTCATTATGAACATCCTTTAGAGGGCGACGCTTTTCCACAAAAAGTGTATCGTGCCATTGCCCTGTATGAATTGCATTTGCGCTACTATACACAGGCGCAGCGGTTTGCAGGATTTCCATTTGCTTACGAAACTATTGGCTCATCTATGGCTGTTCGGGGAGATGCGTATCAAGGGCAAGGTGGAATGAATCGCCGAAAGGCTGGTGAGGACTTTTATTTCTTGCATAAGTTTACACACCTTGGGCACTTTTCAGAAATCAAAACAACTACTGTTATTCCATCTCCTCGCCGCTCTGATCGGGTACCTTTCGGAACAGGTAAAGCCGTGGGAGATATTAGTGATAAACCCAAAAAAGTTTTTGAAACCTACGCCCCTCAAAGCTTTATAGATCTGCAACTATTTTTCAAATCTGTTCCTCAAATGCGATCTTGGAAGCCTAGTAATTTTGATGCAAAATTCAAGCAGTTACCAAAGGCAGTTGCTGCATTTTTAGTAACAATAGACTTTGAGCAAAAGCTATTTGAAATTACCAAAAACACCTCGAACGCTGCGACTTTTAAGTTGCGTTTTTTCCGTTGGTTCAATGCTTTTATGATGATGAAGTATGTGCACTTTACTCGGGATCATTTTTACCCAAATGTACCTGTAGAAGTAGCAGTAACTTGGCTTTTGAAGACTCATTTTGGAAAACGTGTAAAAGCGGATGCTTCTGCTAAAGATTTGTTGTTAAAGCTTCGAAAGTTGGCTTAATCACATTTTTTAGGCTAATCTTGCCCTATGTCTTAGACTCTTCCTTCTGTTTTACCTAAAATATAGCTACTTTGCGGCCGTTTTCGAGGAAAACTTGAGAGCGTCTATTAAATTGACAATTAAAATATCTCTAATGAAAAAATTACTCTATTTACTCCCAGCTGTACTTTTGATGTACGCTTGTGGTGGTGGTGGCGTAGCAGGATCTGGCGACAACATCCTTGCTTCAGCCGACGATAGTTTGTGTTACGCCATTGGTGCAATCACAGCTAACAACTTTAAAGATCAAGGTTTGAACCTTAATTCAACAACTTACCGTGCAGGATTTGATGCGGCAGCTAATGGTAATGGCTACCTTTCTCAAGATGCACTCGACAAAGTATTTGCGCAGTTCTCTATGGAAATGCAAATGAAAGCTCAAATGAAGCAGATGAATCCTGGTGGAGAAAATACACCATTTTCAATTAACGTTGATACGCTTTCATATGCAATGGGTATGGACTTGTTTAACAACATTAAGGATTCAGGAGTTAACATGAACTCTGCAGCGATTTATGCTGGTAATGCTGACGCTTATGTTGACGCAGCATCTAAATTGACTGATGATCAAATCAAAGGTCACATGGAAGCTTTCTCTAAGAAAATGCGTGAAGTAGCTATGGCTAAACAAGCAGAACAACTACCTAAGAATATTGCAGTTGGTGCTGCTTTCTTGGCTGAGAAAGAAAAAGAAAATGGCGTTAAGAAAACTGAATCTGGTTTGTTATACAAAGTAGTAAAGCAAGGAAACGGTCCTAAGCCTAAGGCAACGGATAAGGTTGAAGTTCACTACCATGGTACTTTGATTGATGGGACTGTTTTTGATAGTTCGGTTGATAGAGGTGAGCCAATTGAATTTCCACTGAATCGTGTAATTCCAGGATGGACAGAAGGTGTTCAGCTCATGCCAAAAGGATCTAAGTTTACTTTCTATATTCCTTACAACTTAGCTTATGGTGAAAGAGGAAGTCCTCCTAAAATTGAGCCTGGTGCAGCTTTGGTTTTTGATGTTGAATTATTGGACATCAATAAGAAGAAGTAGGGGAGGCGAATTGAAAGAATTTCCTAAATAAAAAAAGGTCTGGACACATTGTCCAGACCTTTTTTTATTGCTGTGATTAGATTCGTATTTTTTGAAACTAACCGCGTTAAAACCCTGTTATCTTATCTTGAAAAAGGATCAGAGAAACGTTCGTCGGTAATCAATGATTGATCCGTGAATGTTCTAAGGAAAGTAATCAAATTCTCTTTCTCAGTGTTTGAAAGATTTAATCGCTTTGGTCCCATATCTCCACTACCAAAATTTTCGAGTAATCTCCAGTCAAGGTTAGGGTGAGCTACAATACCTTCGTTGTAATGGTTCACTACTTCCATTAAAGATGCAAAACGGCCGTCATGCATATAAGGAGCAGTCAATTCAATATTTCTAAGAGAAGGAACTTTGAAAAATCCTTCAGCGCCTTCACCACCGAATATTGATCCTTCAACACCAAGACCTTTGTCTTTGTATTCCATTTCCAAGCCAATGTTAGCCCAGTCATCACCCCAGCTTCCTCTTAGGTCTGGACCACCGTGGCAGTTAATACAACCAGACTCTTCAAAGACTGCTTTACCAGCAAGTTCTTTTGCTGAGAATACAGTTTCAGATCCTGTTTGATGTAATTGAATCATCGCTTGGTCATGTTTGCTATCAGCAGAGAACATTGACTCAAGGAAATCAGACAATGCAGTTGCAATTCGTTCTTTATTAATTGCCTTGTCTCCATATGCTTCTTCGAAAAGAGGCTGATAGTATTCAACTTGCGATAATTTAACAACTAGGTCATCTAATTTTTCTAAACCAAGTTCATTGTGATTTTGAATCGGCAGGAGTACCATTTCTTCCAAGTCAGAAACTCTAGAATCCCAGAAGTATGTCTGTTGCATTGCTGGATTAATGATAGCTTGAGAGTTACGTGGTGTACGGTTGTCGATGATACCTTCACTCAAAGCTACTTGATCACTAAAGGCTTTGCTTTGGTGGTGGCATGAGGCACAACTTACCTCATTGCTAAGGGAAAGTTTAGTATCGTAGAATAACACACGCCCTAAGGTAGCTCTGGTATCAGTAATATCAAAGTTCCCAGCGTTGTACCCAAAGCCACTATCAAAGTGGATAGGCATTTCAATTTCTGAATAATTGTGTAAAGCTGTTGGTAGGTTAGGACTTTCTAATCCTTTATAATTATTAGAGTTAGAATCTTTTTGGCAGCCATTGATGGCGAAGAGTCCGAAAAGGCCTAATCCAAGGAATAAAATATACGAGATCTTTTTCATAGCAAAAATAATTTTGGTGAAGTAATTTTATGCCTAAATAGGCGCTAACTACATGCGTACATCAAATATAAGATGTTTTGTGCAAAAATTATGACATTAATATGGCAAAAGTCAGATTGTTGAATTCTTTAACATTCTAGCCATGGTTTTTTGTAAAGATTCTAGAAAGTGAAAATAAAGTATAGTGTAGTTGGAATATATAAAGAGAAGTCAGTCTCAGTAATATTATCTTCTTCTAGATTAAACTCTGGAAAATTCTTAAAATCTTGTGTGCTAGCACTTTCACCAGATGTAAAGTAAGCAGCACCTTCCGTGTATAAACTAATTTTATCATTAATGTTAAAATATATACCTAAAACAGGGCCACCTCCAAGGCTAAATGATTTCTCTTCAAAAGTCACCACATCAAAGCCAGTGTCAATAACTCTTTTTTCTAAGATAGAGTTGGTGATAAAATCTAAACCAACAGATGTTTTCCAACGTTTGGCTATAGATTTTTGCCATTCTGCCCCTATACGCACGTCAAAGGCACTATTAGTGAGAACTGCAGAATCTTCAAAGCCTTCAAAGGATTCTTTTTGACGATTATACCTTCCTCCAAAACCGAACCTAAGCGCAATTGAACTATTGGTAATCATCTTATAAGTAATCAAATAGGGGCTATTGTTAGAAGCAGTAGCTGTGTCTCCAAATGATAGTATCTGTTTGACAAAGGCCGTTGCGTTGATTCCAATTTCGTGTTTTAATTGGCTCGTTTTGGTGTAATCATCATCTTGAGCAGCTATTTGACCTGCAAAAATCAGACTTACGAAGAGTAGAAGGAGTATTTTTTTCATATGGGGAGTTGATTCGTTTTAGTGTGAATAGCTTTTTTAGTTTTAATGATAAGCCTTGTTGTGTTAGTATAACGATAAATGTACATTGAAAATATAGGGCAAGCGTTTCTTAACCCTTACTAATAGTCTACACGGGATTTATTACTCAACCGTTGGGTTAAAGATCAAAATATTTACCTGATTTTCAAAAAAAGAGGCAATTGATCCTTGATTAGAGATTGAGATAGATTAATGCAGAGCTGGTCGAATTTCTAAATTATCAATTACTTCTCCCTCTCGGTCTATCCACCAGGCTAGTCGATCATAGACTCTTTCCTGATCAAAATAGTTCAGTGCCATTTTTACAAAAACATGCCCGTGCTTGGCTTCCGAAGCCCACAATATTTTATAAAAGCGATGTAATTCTGGATCGGTCTGTGCTTCCGAGACAAGTCGAAATCGTTCTGCTCCGCGTGTTTCCACAACTGAGGCGATGAGTAATCGATCCAAGAACCGCTCATTTCTACCAGAATGACAAAGTTTAAGTAAAGCTTTAAGATAAGGATCTTCACCCATTGAGGAGGGGAGTGGTATCCCTCTTTTTTCCATGAGTTGATAAACCTGCTGAAAGTGTTCGAGCTCTTCAATTCCTATTTCTATCAATTCACTAATAATTTCTTTACGATCCGGATATTTTGCCACGAAGCTCATGGCCATGGAAGAGGCCTTTCGTTCACAATCTAAGTGATCCTGCAGAAAAGAATCAAAGTCATTCATTACTGCTTCTACCCATTCTGTTTTGCTGGGAACGGTGATGTCTAGGTTGAGTTTCATTCATTATTTTTTTTGGAAAAAATAGTCAGGAGACCGAAGACGGAAGACCGAAGTTTCCTATAACCGTAAGAACGCGTTAGAAGAAAACTTCGGACTTCTGTCTTCGGACTTCCGTCTTTTATTACAATTGCGTAAAATGCACAATCTTTCCATTATAACGAAACTTTGATTCCGCTTCTTTATCGCCAACTAACTCTTTTTTGTAGTTGCGTTTGATGCGATCAAGGTATCGGTCAATTTTTCCATCGGTAACATTGATTTCAGAACCTTTGGTTATGGCATCTGTAATGTAAGAATGCAATAATCCAGGCAGTTGTTTGTCAAAAAGATCAGGATGATTAAAGATGTCAGCACCTAGGACTTTATCGCCACTTACCGCAATGACACCAATCGTGTTGTTTGTGTTTTTAAAATCATTTAGAAAGACTTTTAGGTACTCATTTCGTTTAGAAGTGTAATCTTCAGATTGTTCTAAATTGGTATAAGAACCACTTTCTGACTTGGCATTATTTGCTTCAGTCCATTCACCTACCTTTGCCCAAACCGCTTTTTGATCCTTGGTTTGTTTTGCCGTTTTACGAATTTCGTTTGAAGCAACATTGTAGTAGCCGGTAAATGCAAAAATCTTTTTGTCCTGCGCTGCCTGTTGCTCAGATGTTTCATCAGGGTTACCTTCATAACTCCATCTATTTGGTTCCACACAAAAAACTGAAATATCCGTAAGCGTACGTGGCGGAACAATCATGTCTTGCGCAATCAAACGATCTTGTTTACCACCTTTTATGACATCACCTGCCATTAGATAGACGGTATCTTGTGATTTGTTTTGAATGGTCAATGAATTAACCGCATCAGTATCATCAAAGCGGCCATAGGGTTTCTTTTCAGTGATGTGAAATCCGTTGATGTTAATGGCTTCTTTTAAGTTTTTAAGTCCAGCTAAATCATTATGTTTTAGAATATGTTCGTCTGGTGCTTCAATAGCATATAGTCGAAGATATTCATGGCTGACGGTAGCATCTTTATTGATTGAAAATGGAGCTTCTACATTTGGAGACGGAGCTGCCGTAGTACTGGTATCGCTTGATTCAGACTTGTTTTGGCCACAAGCCACCAAAAGCAATACACAGAATAAGAAGGCTAATTTTTTCATGATAAATTGTATTTGTGCACCATTTAGATGCCTTTAAATTTGAGTCGATAAGATAAGTATTTAATTTTAAAACAGCACTATTCCGTTTTTGGTTTCAAATGGCCTTAAATACTGAAAAACGAAATTACTTATGATAGAATCAAGGCAATTACAAAACTTATCTATAAAACATGAAACTATTAATGAATATGTTTGTATTTTCACTCAAATAAAGTAAAGTCAATTTTTGTATTATAATCATTCATCCAAAGCTATTTAAACATGAAAAAGTTTGCCTCCCTTTTCGTTTTTCTGTTCATCTATTCCTTCGCTCAAGCACAGCCATGTACGTCAAATGAATTGACGGTACAAGTTATTGTAAATACCGACAATTGGGGTTATGAAACTTCGTGGGAAATTGTCGGAAACGATTCTGGTAACAGCTATCACTTTCTTGATTTTGATGTGTATGCAAACAACACCAATTATGACACGACTTTTTGTATCCCAAATACAGAATGCATGCGCTTTAATATTTACGATAGCTATGGAGATGGCATATTTGATCCGGGCTTTTTCCAACTCGTGGTAGATGGAACGGAAGTCGCAATGGGTTATGATTTTGGCAGCGGAACGTTTAGCTATTTTAACTGCCCTCCAGGAAGTAATTGTAATGATGGGGTAGATGTAACATTAGGTAGCTATACTAATACGCAGGACGATAACTGGTATACTTTTACACCCGATTCAACGGGAACTTATTTGATATCAACTTGTGGAATCAATAACTGTGACACAAAGATTTGGGTCTATGATGATTGTACAGGGACTACGAATACGGAAGATAATCTAGGAACTATTTTTTACAATGATAGTAATGTTGATTGTGGTGAATTGGCAAAGGTAGAAGCTTATTTAGCGGTGAATGTAACATACTATATTCGTATTGGTGATGATGTAGATGACTGTGGCGCAGACATGGTGAACTGGGTTTTGGAATATGTTGGGCCAGTGATTGGATGTACTGATCCTAGTGCTTGTAATTACAACCCACTTGCTACGATTGACGACGGGTCTTGTATTCCTCAAAATGATCCGGACTGTCCAAATGGACCAGATTTATTATTGCGCCAAGATGTATTGGCAAGTTCCATTTATTTAGATGTGATTGATGCAACAGATGAGTGCCTAGTCAATGAAGGTTGTATTAATGGTTTGGGAATGCGAGATATTATTCGCTTCACTACGCATATTCAAAATATTGGTGAATTGGACTATGTCATTGGTGAGCCAGTTGATAATTCAGATCAATTTACATACGACAATTGTCACGCACATTATCACTACGATGGTTACGCTGAATACCTGTTGTTTGATTCAAATGGAACCAAATTACCTATCGGATTCAAAAACGGATTTTGTGTACTCGACCTTGAATGTAGTATGGGAGGAAATGCACAATATGGCTGTAGCTACATGGGAATAGCCTCGATGTGCGGTGATATTTATAGCTCCGAATTGCCTTGCCAATGGGTTGACATAACTGATGTTGCGGATGGTGATTATCATTTAGTGACTCGAGTCAATTGGGACAACGCACCTGATGCATTAGGTAGAATTGAAAAAGACAGTATCAACAATTGGGCGCAGGTATGTATCAATATTGATCGTTCGACGGGCTCGCTCATGTTTACTTTGCAAGATAGCTGTGATACCTATGTTGATTGTGCTGGTGAGCTATATGGAGATGCGCAACCTGACTGTATGGGCGATTGTGAAGGTACTGTACTGATGGGTGATTTGAATGCCAATGAAATTCAAGAAATTGATGATGCAGAAAACTACGTGATTTCTATTCTTGGCAATGATATTACTGCTACAACTTGTAATGATTTGAATGCAGATGAAAAAATTACAGTTTACGATCCTGCCTTGCTAACAGGTTGTTTGAATTTGGGTAATAGTCATAGTCACGATGTGGGTGGCGTGCACGATCACTGTTCATTTCCAGATGGCTTGCTTAATATATTTGATACGGTTGAGCTAAGTATTTACGATTACAACTTAACAGAACAATACATTGATATTTCTATCAAAAATCCATCTTGCGAAGTTGTTGCTTACCAATTCGAAATGTCAGGTTTGTTGGTTATCAATGTTGAAAATTTAGCAGATCCAGTTACTTACCCAATCAATCCAATGGGAAACAATGGAGGAATGATCATTGGTTTGTCATACCAAGATTCTACTATCCAAAAAGCAAATACACATCATCCACTTTGTCGCGTATATTATCAAGAAATAACGGCTGATGAAGTTTGCATTAGCACGATAATAGATATTGTGAATCATGATTATCAACAAACCATCACTCGAGTTGACGGACCTTGTTTACAAGTCGTGAGTACCGCCGATATTGAAAAACTGATCAAGGTAGAAGTAGACCCGAACCCATTTTCTGATAAGACTTACTTTAGATTTAGTAATCCATCAGGGAAAGCATACAGCTTACAAATCACAGATGTACAAGGACGTGAGTTGCGTAGCTATTCCGTTACAGGTAGTGAGTTGACGATTGAGAAGGGGGCTTTGGCGGCAGGTGTGTATTTATATCGTTTGGAAGGTGAGGATGGTGTGGCTACTGGGAAGTTGGTGGTGGAGTAGAGGGGGGCTGAATTAGAATTAGAGTGGCCCACTGAGGCGTTACTACGATTGAGTGAAAACTGCAACTGTCATTTAAACTGTCACTTCACTGCAACTGCCACTTTAACTTTGATTCTAATGGGAATCGAAATGTAAATTCTGTGATTAAGGGAATATTCTAATTCTAAATACAAATGGGAATGAGAAATAAAAAAGGAGAGTAGCTTGGCGAACCCAACTATTTTCCGGTCTTTTGCGATGTAAATGAAGAATAGTAAATACTCTCCAAGATATTTGTTTTTTTTAGGCTTAGCAG
>CALGLS010000389.1 GCA_937959375.1 uncultured Saprospiraceae bacterium | reverse complement strand
CCATCAACCAAAGCATCATACCATGAAAGCACGTTGCCACCAGTAGCGACAAGTGTTGCATCTTCTCCAGCCAAAACTTGAACGTCATCTGCAACAGGCATCGCAGACGGAGGAAGAACATCAACGGTCAATCCTGGAGAGGTAAAGTCACCACAAAGGCCAGGAGTAACAACGGTGTAATTACCTGCAGTAGTTACTTCAATCGTTTGTTCAGTCATACCATTATTCCAAAGGTAGCTGCTTGCTTCAGAGGCTGTGAGCATAACTGATCCGCCTTCACAAAAAGTAGTTGATCCTAAAGCCATAGTCGTTGGTGTTTCATCAGGATTGTAAGTTACCGTTACAACTTGAGAAATGTCATAACAACCAACTGCATTACCAACAAGAACGGAATAATTACCTGCGCTTGTTACAGTAATTTCTTGAGTATTTTCACCATTAGACCAATAGTAATCACCTCCAGCTGGTGCAGTTAATACTAATGATTCTCCCGGACAAATGATGTTGGAGCCATTATAAGTTACTTCAACTGGGTTTGGTACACAATTACCTTCAATCACCTCCATGCACTCATTGATGGTTGGATTGTCAATAAGGTCGACAATTCCTGAAGGCCATTTAACAATCATGTGATCAATCGCTGTAGACTGTCCAAGTCCAAAGTGCGCATTCACAGAGTTTGAAATACCATAACTTTCTCCCGCTCGAACTTCACGAACCTGCATTCCGAAGTCACCATATATTTCTATTCTTGCTCCTACTCCATCTTTGTTACTCACCATGCCTGTCAAATGAACAGAAAAGTGATTGTTGTTATTTCCGTTATTCATCCAAAGAACGTCAGGTATGTTACTTGGATTCGTGTATATGTTAGCATAGCCTGCATATATGTCCACAAAGCCATCATGATTTAAATCACCAACGGCTAATGATTCAATTCCATTATCATCAAAAGGATTTTCTATTGCAGTGAACGTTTTGTCTCCGTTGTTGTGATAAACTGTATGTGTAGATCCTGTTACAATGATGTCTAAAAATCCATCGTTGTCAAAATCACGCATGATACCTTGAATTGGAATACCTGAGTAGTCAAGTCCAGCGCCTGCTGTGATGTCAGTGAAGTGACCTGTACCGTCATTTTCAAGAAGTTGATTAACGAAGTCATGGTTGGTGATGAAACAGTCATAGTCGCCATCGTTGTCTATATCATTGAATTCTGCAGTCCAGGATTGATATCCGATGCGAAGACCGTATTCTTCTCCCATTTCGGTATAGTTATTATTTCCGTCATTTACAAAAAGTTTGTTGATTCGACGCTCGTCGGTTTGGCTACCAACACCTTGACGACATTTAGCGATGTATAAATCAGTGTCACCATCATTGTCAAAGTCAGTCCAGATACTTCCGTAATTGCCCGATGCTGGTTCTCCAGAAGAGCCATCGATGCTCATGTCGATCCATTCATTCGCTACTTCAAAGGATCCTGTTCCTGTGTTTCTGTAAATGAAAGATTCACCATCATCATTACAAATAAAAGCATCTAAGAATCCATCATTGTTGATGTCTGCAAAGTTGGCAGCTTGGGCGAAAAAGTCATCCCCAGGAAATTCCGTGCTACTATAAGTTAATCCAGTTGCATCGGATGTGATGTATCGACTATGCGTATAATCACCAGTCATGAAATCAGCGAATCCATTATTATTGCAATCAGCTGCGGTTAGCATCCATTGGCTTCCGTTACTAACTACACCAAAGTAATATTCAGTGAATTGACCACCACCAGGCGTTTGATATTGAACGTTTAATTCATTGCCTTGATTCATTCGCACGATGTCGTCAAGCATGTCACCGTTTACATCAGTAACTCCAATCGCAACTCCACTGAAGTTGTCGCCGTTTAAAAGAGCATTTTGGTTGGTGAAGCTGATTTGAGATTGTGCCTGTATGGATATTAATAGTAGGCAAGAAAAGAAGAAGAGTTTTGTAAAGATTTTCATTCGAGCAATTATTTAGTGTGTATCAAAAGTTTTGGTTCTATAAGACGTCTAAATATAGAAATTTTCAACAGCTATTCACAATCTGAACTGTTCTAAACTTCTCTTTTGTATGCTTTGAGATATTAGTTGAGAAATCAAGAGGATGTAAGTAACATTTTTGGGTACCAAATGGCGTTGTAAAACTTGGAGAATTGGATAAGAGTGAATTTTCGCTAAACTTATTCCGAGTCAAGTTTTTGCCAATCTAAGCCGTCAAAGCTTTCAATAATGAAATTTTCAAATTGACGTAGATGCTTAGGTCCATCGTGATTGCGAAGGATTGATTTCTCTAATTCAGAATCATTGAGATAGGTAATGGTATTCGGCAGGTCTGAAAGATATTTACCATTCACAGGATAATGATCGCTGAGTGAGAAGTAGTTGATTTGTAAAGCTCTTGAAAGAATGTTTTGTAAAAAGACTTCTTCAACATGCGTTTCATGTAATCCCATCCTATTAGCGTGGTGTTTGCCATTCCATTGTGCTCTTCCGTCAGAGAATAGTTTAATTTCGAGGGTTGGGCAATTTCCAAAACAGGATGTTTTCTCTAGTCTTAATGCAAGATAAGGAACCACAACTCTATCGTCTGGCGCAACTAATTCTTCGTCTGTTGGAGGAAATTTATTTGTCTTTTTAGTGATTTCAACTTCTTCTTCATGAACAGGTGCTGGCTCAGTGACCGTAGTCTTAGCACCTGTTTTAGGTGTGCAAGCGGACGCGATGAGCAATGAAAGTATGACACAACATAGTTGTAAACCAGACTTCCATTGCCACCGAGATTGAAGATTTTGTATGCTCACTTATTATTTCTTTTTCTTAGGCTTCACTTGTTTTTCTTTCGCTTCTTTGATTTTCTGCTGCTCTTTTAATGCAGACTCCAAGCGTTCCTGGAAGCCACCCTTTTTCTTTTTAGGTTTCTTTTGGAAAGCAACCAACTCTTTCTCGAGTTTGTCTTGGTTGATAATATAGCCTTTGGTAATCACCGTTTGAGCAATGTTAAAAATGTTGGAAAACAATAAGTAACACGTCAATCCAGATGCATAACTATTGAAGAATCCAAGGAACATAACCGGCATTAAGTATTGCATGTATTTCATGGCAGGGTTAGCCGACATGTCCATGTGCTTAGAGTTATAGTAGGTGTAAATCAAGGTTGTAATTGCCCAAAGTACGGTAAACAAACTGATGTGGCTACCCATATTGAAAGGCAAATCAAAGCCAAGGTTTACAAAAGCATCAAAAGAAGAAAGGTCTGTTGCCCAAAGGAAACTTGCCTGACGGAAATCAATGGACGCAGGGAAGAAACGATATAGCGCAAACCAAATCGGCATTTGTAAGACAATTGGAAAACAACCTCCAAGTGGATTTACGCCGTACTCTCGGTACATTTTCATGGTCTCCATTTGTTGCTTTTGTGGGTCGTCCCCAAACTTTTCTTTCATGCCTGCAATCCGCGGCTTAAGCGCTGCCATCTTTGATTGAGAATGTAACATCTTGTAAGTCAAAGGATACAAAGCTAGTTTTACAAGGAAAGTCAACAATAAGATTACAATACCCGCACTTCCAATAAAAGTTGATAAGAAGTTGAACAATGGGCGAATAACCCAACGATTGATAGTACCAAAGAAACTCCATCCGTAAGGAATTACATCTTCAAGACTTGCGTCAAATGCTGCCAATCGATTGAACTCATTTGGTCCAACATACATGGCCATGTTGAATGTATTTGGATTTGCTCCTCCAAGAGGAACCATAAGTGTTGTCTCTAACTTTTTAAGATCATCACTATCTTCATCTTCCATCATTACGGTTGCTACTCTACCGCTGTTAAACGATTTTTCAGCGACAATAGAAGTATTGAAAAACTGATTGGATTGAGATACCCACTTAACACGTTCTTTTAGGTTTTCCTCGTCATCAGAAGTACAAGAGCAATAGTCTGAATCGTCTTCCGCTTCCTTAAAGTAAACGCTAGAATAAATACGTTCGTAGTAAGTATTCTTTTCGATCTTATCGAGATAGGTATTCCAATTTAGTTTGACAGCGCCCGATGAAGTGTTAAGGACATTTTCAAGGCCATTGCTGGTAACTGCATAGTCGATTTTATACCCTTCTTTGCTCAAGGTATACTTTTGTTCGAAGTAACCTGATCCTGCATTTGCACGGAAAGTGATGGTGTTTCCAACAGTTTCAGCGGTAAAGAATAGGTTCTGCGTACTGATGGTACCTGCATTGGTTTGCAATTCGTATTCGAACTTGTTTTTATTGTCTTCTAGCAATTCAACCACCTTTTTTTGCTCTACTCCCTCAGCGTCATCATAGAGCTTATTGTAGTTTTTAAGTTGAGCATTAACAATACGACCACCTTTGTTGGAGAACTGGAGTTTGATTAGATCGTTCTCTAAGGTATGTAGTGTTTCGGTACCAGATGCGCTTGTAGCGAATGAGCCGAAAGAGCCAGCCAATCTAGCCTGTTTTGCTGAATCTGTTTCGATAATATTAGAAGCAGTATTATTGTCTGTTGCACCAATTTGGGCAAGACTATCCATTTTGTGTTGCTCATACGCAATCGAATCTTGCACTCGTTGTCTTTCTGCAATTACCTCCGGAGAATCGGTATTTAGGTACGACCAAGCGAAGAATAGCATGAAAATTAGCGTAATCCCAATTATATTATTTTTATCCATTTATGTTAATTCCTGATTATGAGGATCCCTTCCTACTTTGTTAAAAATGAGACTCAAAGGTACAACTTTGTTCTTTTTATAGATAGTATGATGGACGAAATTGTAAAGGTTGTTAGACGAGTGAGTGCATTTAGGCTATCAATATTGGTTTTAACAGTCATTTCTAAAAACCACCAAATATGTCATGTGGAATGACCTGTGAGACTTGTATATCTGTTAAGTCGTAGCCTTCTCCACGATTTCCTGAAAGTAAGATATTGCCATATTTTTTATAACCAATCCATGGTGTAGTGAAACGAGCCTTCTCGTCTGTGGCCTTGGTGTAGAAATCCCATTGAGTAACCAATTTCAAGTTTTTATCAATATATACGTGATATTTGTTCTCTGGGGTGACTCCTACAGTCTTAAATGTAAGGGATAAGATGTGGGCATCTGCTCCTTCAGTGGTCTTCCCAGATCCGACATATTTTAAGGTAACTCCTGAATCTTTTAGCTTAAAAGGCATAACCAGCCAGTATGAATCATTGATCCAGATGCTTTTTGCCTTGTCTAAGTATTTTGTCAGAGTATCTGGGTGGGTCTGAATTTTATCATCCAGCATAACTTTTCCTGTCCCATCATTTATGTTTACGATAACCTTGTATTTGTCTTTTTTTGATTCAATTCTAACTAAACCTCTCTTTTTGTCCCATTGTAAAGTCCTTGAACCAAAGAAATTCCAACTGATGAATCGCGTGTTTTTCCAGTTTTGGTATCCACCCATGGCTTGCATGGTTTCATTAGCGATTTCAATTGCTCTATGATCTGAATCCGTATTGTTGAAATCTTTAGCTGCTGGGTAGTTGAGCTTAGTAGATGCACAAGAAAAGAGGAATAGTATAGTGAGAATGCCAATTAATTGCTTCATGATGCTGTTTGAATTTAATTTGAGTGCGAAGATAGTTAGATTGGTTGACTTTATGTGAGACTAGCGGCTAGGGATGGAGAGTCGCAGGCCTTCAGCCTGCACTTGCTTTTGGCTTTGTCTAGGGACGATGTCCCTAGTTTTGGAGTCATAGCCCTTCAGGCTATTAGGTGCGGGAATCTTTTTGGTAAGTAAGTGAATGATGAGAGGTGGGTAATTCTGCTTTTGCTCTTGGTGTGGTTTTTTCTAGGGACGATGTCGCTAGTTGGTGGAGTCATAGCCTTTCAGGCTATTGGGTATGGGAATTTTTTTAAGGAGGTATGTAGATGATGAGATGTGGGTAATTTGCTTTTAGTATCAGACTCTTTTTGCATTAAAGCAGGCTGAAGGCCTGCGATTCCATAGCTTGGGACATCGGTCCTAAGCTATGGTGATTAGGTAGAAGGCAGGCTGAAGGTCTGCGACTTAAATCTAGAAAATTAAATCCGAATTAATCGTATCGTCTTTTGCTCCTTTTGTGTACTAAGTCGATAGAGATATACACCAGTTGTTGGAAACAGATTTTCAGAGAGTTCAATTTTTGTACGGCCTTTCGGGAAATCCTTTTGTGTTCGTTGTATTAATTTTCCATCATGGGTCAAGAGCTCTAAGGTTGCTGATTCAGAATTTGGGAAATAAAACTCAACTATTGTACTAGTAACAAAAGGGTTTGGTGTGTTTTGAAACCGTTCAACTTCAATAACTTTCTCATTTGATTCGCTATTAAATGAATTTTCAAACCTTAGAGAAATATCTAAAAAATCAGATTCATATTGATAAGCTTCTTTTGAAACATAACCTGGCTCCAACCTTAATAATTCACTCAATTTTCCATCTGATTTTGCTACAAAATTTATAACAAACAAAGTGTCCTTTTCAGAAAGATTAGTTGTTGAAGTATGGCTCCAGTTTGTTGTGATTAAACCTTGCTTAGCCTGTGTTTCACCAAAGCCTTGTGAGCCTATATTGGCAAGACTTGATTTATCAATAGATTCAAATGTTAAGAGCTTATGGTCAAAGCCAATTGTGAATTGATAACCTAGCATATCATGAAAGTCTTTTGACTGAAAAGGGACCACTACCCTTTCTCCTTTTTTGAAGGTTTGATCTTGAATATTTAGCGGAAGCTCACCAACAAATGATCGATCGTTTGCTACAGCAAAACCAGAAGGATCTGCATTGCCAGTTACATCGCCAATCTTGATTCCTATGAAGTTGGCAGCAAGCTGATTGCTGGTCAACGGGTTGTATTCATAGGTTTCAGGAAAGGTAGGAACGAATGGATTCATCGGGTCAGGAAAATCATAATCACTTTGAATAAATCGCCAAGATTCATTTGATGTAAACACCGTGTCAATTGTCAATATTATTTTGCTTAACAAAAGGATGTCAAAACCAGAAATTGAACCACTTTTGTTGACATCTGCAGCAATCAATTTGTAAGGACTATCTAGCGTGTCAATAAAGAGAATGTGTTTCTTAATGAGTAGTACATCAAAGGTCGTTACTCCATTGTCAGCATCCACATTTTTTGAGGGAGTAACTGTGCTTGTATTTCCAACGGTAATGTCTTCAAACGCATACAAGCCACTAGCATCTGACTGCGTGTTTTGGCTCGAGCCAGCATCTAACACTAAATCAACATTGTTCATATTTGCGCCAGAAGGCGTTGTGATTTGGCCAGAGATATCAACGACTGCCGGAGGTGTTAATGAAACACCTATTGAGTCAAGTGGAAAGGATTGAATAGAGCGACCAAAGGTTCCTGCAACGAGTTCGTTCTTTGCTAGATTTATTGCTAAATCGTAGGTAACTATGTAGGGTAAATTTCCGCCAAGGCGATGCCAGTTTTGTCCCGCATTTAGTGTTGCATATACACCGCCATCAGTTGCCACAAAGATGACATTACCATTGTTGTTGGGCATGATTTCAATGTGGTTTATTGCTAAGTCAGGAAGGTCTCCGCTAATGTCCGTCCAAGTGTTTCCGTTGTTTGTAGAGTAATGGATGTGCGAACTATTTTCTCCAGATAGATAACCAGAATGTGATACATAAACACCATTTAATACATCTGGAGATCCTTTTACACAAGTAACATAACGGTCTGGTAACCCATTAGATATGTTAGTCCAGGTAGTTCCTGCATCTAAGCTTCTCCAAACGTTTGCATCAGTCGTTCCGCAGTAAACAGTTAGGCTATCCATTGGCGCATCAGCAACTGTAGAAATGGTTGGCTCAATTTGTCCAGGTGTCGTTCCGTTTGTCAAATCATTACTGATGGGTTGCCAAAGTGGGTTGCCTGCAATGTCAGATTTATACATGCGATAAGTCCCCGTATACATTAGAAATCGATTGTGTGAACTGATGATGTATTGCATGTCCCAATGAAGGCGATCTGAGTTGTTAATTCCGATAGTTGCCGCTTGAAAACCAGAGCTGTCGGAGGTCATCCAAATATCTCCGTTTTGTGTTTCTAAAAAGAAACGATCATCGTCAATTGGGTCAAAAGCTAGCTCAAATCCATCTGCTCCAAAGAGGCGATCCCAATTGGTAATGTTACTAGCATTTCCAGCTTGTGTTCCGTTATCTTGAGCGCCACCATAGTAGGTGTTTATTTCATGCGGATTATAAGCAACTCTATAAAATTGTGTAGTCGGAATGTCTTCAATGTCTTCCCAAATTGTACCTCCATTATCACGACGATAGAGCCCTCCGTCGGTTGCCAAATAAGTGTCGCCCACACTGTTAAAAGCCATGTAATGATTGTCAACATGTGGGTTGCCAGTACCTGATGGTGCGGCTAGATTCCAACCGGCTCCGCCAGTGGCAGAATACCATGCTCTGACACCACATAAATAGATTTGATTGTCGTTACTTGGGTTGACAAAAACGCGACCGAAGTACCAACCAAAACTACTAACTGGATTGTTTAGTCCGTTGGTTTCTCCGTCAGTGACCGTTGTCCAAGAATCTCCGCCATTTGTTGTTTTGTAAACACCTTTTAGTCGGAACGTTGAATCAATAATACTGGCATAAATAGTATTCGGATTCGTTGCTGACATCGCTAAGCTTGAGCGACTTAATGCAGTATTTGTTGGTAGGCCATTTGTCATTAGTGTCCAGTTACTTCCACCATTAGTAGACCTAAATATTCGACCTCCCCCACCTGCTGCATATGAATTTGTTGCATTTCGAATTCGGTCCCAACCACAGGCATAAATTCGATTGGTATTTACGGGGTCAAGAACAAAGTCAATGATGCCCGTGTGCGTACTAATATTGAGGACTTGAGTCCAGCTGTTCCCACCGTCAAAACTTTTGTATAATCCTCTGTCGTTGTTTTGCACAAAAGGCGACCCCATACTAGATGCGTAGACAATTTGATGGTTAGTTGGATCAACTTGAATTTTTGAAATGGTTCCTGCATTTTGTAAACCCATCTCCGTCCAGGTAGCTCCAGCGTTAGTACTTTTGTAAACTCCATTTCCGATGTAAGGATAACCAGTAATATTTGGATCACCAGTACCGACATAAACAATGTCAGAATCGGTGGGATCTATTTCAATACTCCCAATAGCTAGGAATGGACTTTCGTCAAATATTGGGTTCCAAGTCAATCCGTTATCTGTTGTTTTCCAAACACCCCCTCCACTATAACCAAGGTAAACAATGTCGTCGTTTGCAGGGTCGATCTCAATGACGTTGATTCTTGCACCAGCATCCCCAGGACCTTGTGTGATCCAATCGGCATCGAATCCACTAGGCGAAGTCGATCGGTCTTGATTTTTGGCAATAGCCTCTTCAAAAGCTTTTTTATAAGCTCTAGT